>JANOFP010000225.1:0-14649 GCA_031413675.1 Bacteroidota bacterium | reverse complement strand
AAAAGATGCAGCCCTGGATTATTTTGCTTTTAAAAGCAATGGTTTGATAATGATATAACAGGATTTCGATTTACCGGAAATCTATAAAATAAAAAAACCGTCTTGTTGAGACGGTTTTTTTATTGCATAATTTATTGATCCCACCACAAATGTTGGGTTACATCTGTTACTGCAGGAACATTTGCACCATTAACCTGAGTTTCACGCAATATATAAAGCAAACGAACAGGTTCAGCACTTGCAGCAGCTACTTGTGATTTTGGTGAAGTAGGACAGCTAATTCCACCAGATTTACGGTAGTCGCTCCAAGCTTCCAAGCCATCTATATGACAAAATGCTACCCATTTCTGAATCAGAATAGCAGCAAGTTTATCTGGAGATGCAGACCAATCAGCATTAACACCAGTACCAGTTAAATAACCATTTGCAGCAGCATCAGCTGCAGCATCTGTTGCTGTAGCAGTTCCCGTTTCTGTAGCAGCAGCTAAACGAAATGCCCAACGAACGCCATTTTCATAATTTGCCTGAGCAGTACCAATTCCTGGCACACCACGCTGAGCGGCTTCTGCAAGGTTAAAATAAACCTCAGCAGCTGTCATTATGATCATTCTTCTTGTAGCATCTCCTTTAACAACCTGAATTGATCCAATTGAAGAAACAAGTGTTTCCAAATAGCTATTTATTGCACCTGTTGGACCTAAAGGAATACCTATATAATCTGAAGTATTTCCAACTATACCACCTACTTTAGGAGTAGCCAATCTTGTAAGACGGAAAAGATCATTGGAAGATTTAAGCCAATTGATTATAACTGAATTCATTTTGCGGAAACGGTAAGTACCACCTTCCTGATCCTGATCTGTATAACCATATGTGCCATAAAACAAGTTCAACTTTCCAGGTTGCTTTATATAACCAGGATTAGAAGTGGCATTGCCAGTAGTCATAAATCCATCGGCTACACATTTAGCTATCTCAGTTGTAATATATGCTATGCGGCCAGGCATATAGCTCTGACGCATCAGGATACGAAGTTTCAGGCTGTTAGCAAATTTTATCCAATTTGTCTTATTACCATTAAATACAATATCCGCAGGGGCACTACCCGGAAAAGTTGCAGCTTTCATGTCAGCAATTGCCTGATCTAATTTTGTAATTAATGACTCATAGACAGTTTTAGCATCATCATACTTAGGTGTAGAAAAAGCGGTTCCCTGTAATGCTTCTGAATAAGGTATGTTGCCATACAGATCAACTAATTTTTGATAAATAAAGCATTGCATAACTTTAGCAGGACCTGCCAAATAAGCAACTGCATCTCTGGTTGCATTGTCAATTACAAACTGAAAATCAGTAAGAATATCATATGCTCCATCAAAATTGTTGAAGTTGGTGTTATTAAAAGCATAGGTCTTTTCTTCACCACCACCAGTAAAACTGGTGCTATGGGAAAGTTGCCCAGTCCATGTACTTCCCAGTGAGTGAGAGCCTCCAGTTTGATAACCGGTAGCAGCATTCACTGCATTTGTAAAAACCAGGTTGGCTGTAGCAGTAGATGCCTCGGGTGAATTGGGATTTTTGTTTACGTCAAGATATTTTTTACAACTTCCCAAAGCCACCATTGCGCCAAACAGTATCAGATATTTTTTCATTGTTGTTTTGTTTATAGTGTTAAACAATTTCATTTTCTTGTTTTTGTTTACTCTGAATTAAAATTTCACACTTAATGTAGCACCATACTGTCTAACAGGCGGTGTATTTAATGAATTATTAATTCCCTGTCCGTTTCCGTTTGTCTGAGAAAACTCTGGGTCAGTCCACCAATTATCTTCAGGAAGTAATGTAATCAGATTACGACCAAATATTGAAAGTGATGCACCTTTAATAGCTTTTACAGATTTTATCCATTTTTGAGGAAATTCAAGGCTAAGAGATATATCTCTTAACTTCCAGAAATCAGCAGAAGTTGTAAAAATTTCGCCATTGAAAAGAGTACCACGGCTGAAACTGTAATCACCCCAACCACCATAGATAGCAATATCATTTGCAACAGGAATCGTAGTATTAGGTACATATTTAGTACCATCAAAGTAAACTGAATTAGGGAAAATAAACTGCTCACGGTTGTATTGTGTAGTATTAGCACCTGAACCTGTAAAGCCCATATCCTCGCCAATATCATGATAAACAACTGCACCACCACGATACTCAGCATTTGCAGCCAAAGTCAACATTTTGTATGTCGCTCTGAAACCAACACCCAACTGATGTTTTGGAGCAGTAGTACCCGCTTTTTTCAAATCTGGATCCATAACTGGCCATCCATCATTTGCATCAATAACTACACTTCCTGTAGCCGGGTCACGCATCCATTGTGTTGTTCTCATTAATGGAAAAGGAGAACCAACTTCTGCATACACAAATGCTATACGGCCATTTGACTGTACCAATACGTTTTGAAGATCACCATACAGTTCTTTCACTCTATTTTTATAATAAGTGTAGTTCGTATTGATATCCAATGAGAAGTCTTTCTTTTTGATAATATTTGCTCTTACTTCCCACTCCATTCCTTTATTATCAACCCGGGCAGCATTTCTTCTGTTTACAGTATAACCTGTAGTGCTTGATAATGCTACATCAAGAATTTGGTTGTTTGCATCCTGAGAATAAAAAGATGCATCAATATTAATACGGTTTTTCCATAAAGAAGCTTCAAAACCAAGTTCAGTAGTTAACACAAATTCTGGTTGTAATAATGGATCTGGTAATGTATTATTGATTGTTAAACCAACTGTATTACCATAAGGAAATCCACCTCCATTGCCGGCAGTTGGATCCAAATTATAAGGATCTAAATTATCATTACCATTCCGGTTCCATCCACCACGAAGTTTTAGAAAATTTAATACGTCAGATTTTATTGAAGGAATTGCCTCAGTAAGAATTAATGAAACGTCTCCACCATAGTAAGGATAGCTGTACAATTTTGAATCTCTTCCTGTTTTGTAGAATACAGAAGACTGATCATTACGGAATACACCATGCAGAAACACCCAATCTTTATATCCTAAAGTAAAGTCGGCAAAATTACCTACTTTATGAAGCTCATTATTTGATTCACCACCACCCAATTCACCTGCACGGTTACTTACATTATAAATATCCGGTACTACTATATTTGAACTACTCACACTAATACTTTTACCACGACGTACCTGCACATTATTACCAAGTATTAATTTAGTTGAAAAGTCGCCAAATTCTTTATCCAACGTAACGATGAAATCCGAGTTGATACGATTACCATAAGAAGCTCCATCACTTACAGCTCCTAAATAATCATTTCTTGCACGGAAAATTCCATCATAGTCATTATACTGTGGATCAAAAGTTTTAGCTAAAGATCTTGCATGGTTTGTAAATGCAAATTTACCAGATGTGCTTTTACCAAATGAATTGGTTATGGCTGTACCCAAACGATACGTAAAATCTAACCAGCTTGTAGGTTTCAGATTTAAAGTAAGGTTAGCGTTGAAGTAGCTATTTCTTGTATCATTACGATTGTTATCCAGTAAAAACCATGGATTATCATAATAGTCATTGTAATAACCATTCGGGCTTGCAAACTTATTATTTTTCCAGTCTTTTAACTCACCCATAGGTATTGCACCAGCAGCATTTAAAGCCCAGAAATAAAAGTCAGTTGTTGTACGTTGTACACGATCAACTGTATAAGTTGCATCAAAAGATGTCTTGAACTTACCATATGTTTTACTTGCATTCATTCTCAAGGCATCGCGGCTATATTCATCTTTAGGAACGATTCCGTTTGTTCTTACATCCTGAAAAGACAAATAATATGAACTGCTGGCATCACCACCAGAAATAGAGACATCATTTTGCATTGTATTTCCGGTATTCCAAAAAGCTTCACGATTTTTATCGTTATTCTGATAAGGAATAGTCAAAACACTACCATCTTCAAGAACACGGCCGATTTGACGGATACTTCCATCATAAGGATCACCATATTGCTGATTTTCAAATGGGCGATAGTTCTCTTGTTGAGTGGAACCATAATGTGAACCCATCCCGTGAGTAGTATTAAACTTAGGCAGGTAAGCAACGCTTTCCAAGTTACTTGTATGTGTGAAGCTAACTTGTGGTTTACCGCCACCTTTTTTAGTATTAATTACAATTACACCATTTACTCCATCAGAACCATATAATGCTGCAGCCTGACCACCTTTTAAAGTAGTTACGCTTTCAATATCATTTGGGTTAAGGTAGTTAATAGTGTTCGAAGGAACCGGAACACCATCCAGAACTATTAAAGCCTGGTTATTACCGCTGATAGAACGATTACCACGTAATACGATACGAGGTGTTGCGTTTACAGCAGCACTTGTATTCAAAATCTGAAGACCAGCAACTTTACCAGAAAGTGCCTGGGCAATGTTAGTTGGTCTGCCTACACTAAATTGCTCATTCTTAATAGTAGTGTTAGCATACCCAATTTCTTTAGGTCTTCTTTTTACACCTAAAGCGGTAGTAACAACAACTTCTTTAAGCTGCTCATCTTTTGAAGTAAGTGTAATCTGAACACTATTTGAAGCTGGAGTTATTGTTTTAGCTTCAAAGCCCGAACCAGTTACAGTAATTGAAGCACCAGTTTTGATTTTGATGCTAAAAAGACCGTTTGCATCGGCTTTTGCACGATTCGTGGTGCCTGTTTCTGTAATTGTGGCAAAAGGTACTCCTTCGTTTTTGTCATCTCGTACTTGACCAGAAACTGTTCTAGTCTGTCCGAAGGCTAATGCATTAAAGAGCATTAGCACTGCTAGCAGTGATGCGAATTTTCTCATGTTAAAGTAAATTTTAAAATTAAAAAGCATTAATTGCAATGAAAACCGTCCATTCTCATCGCAAGGTTATGTCTCTGAGACAGCCTTACCATTGAAAATGCTGCGCAATGTATAAGTTTTTTTTAACAAAAACTTAATTGCTCAAAAAAAAATATCAACTGTTAGTGAAGAAATCTATAAAACCATGATTGCCTGAACTCTAAGCTCTGATTTTTTATTCCCTTTTATTTCATCTAACCCAGAGCCAATAGTCTTTTTGTTATTATAAATTGTCTGCCCCCATTTAAACCAGACTGACAATTTTTTACTTATGTCGTAATTCAGGTTCAGGTAATACCGCCAGCCTTTATCAAAAAAGACCGGGATGGAGAAATAATATAAAACATCGTTTTCGTAAGCATATAAACGGCTATTATACCCATCGCTTTCAAAATATTGAAGCCGCATATTTCCAGAAATCGGGCTTAAAGCAGGTTTATATAAAATATCAAAATAAGAAAGGAATCCTTTTTCACTTTTTTCGCCATTATTATCATACCATAATATATCAATCCTGTTTCGAAGGGTAAATGTCGGATTTACATTAAATCGAATTTGCGTCCTCCAATTTTGTCTCGGCGTTTTCACCAGATAATTCGCTACACTATTATTATCCTGTTGATTTGCTTCTTTTGTTTCATTTCTGAATCTTGTAAAAATCTCAGTTTGCTTATTTGGAGTATATGTTAGCTGTGTAAAAAAATCGCTGCCGCTGCTAGGCGCATCAACCAGATATTTTAACCAGGGAAATTTGAATAGATCTATATAAGCATCGAATCTCCAAATTGAAGCAGGTCTAATACTTATTCCGGCAAATAATCCATTTTCGTTTGTGGGATATGTATTTTCTGTAAACGCATTCCCATTAATAGATTGATATTGCTCATTGATTTTACGATGTACAATTGAAATATCTATCGTGGGATCTACACTAACAAGCAACCCATTTACAAATGCCATTTTAAAATCTTTTGTGGTTGCTGCTTCTCCAAAAAAATGAAGATTACGATGTGTGTAACTGTAATCAATACTGAAATTACTCCAGCTTTTTCCACTTATTGCATATAAATTATAGGGCTCATTTCTTTTATGTACCGGTAATGAAAAATTGTAATGAATTCCATTTAAACCAACATGCCATTTCCCGGATTTGTATTTAATATTCCCACCAACTGAAAATTGATTGACACTATTTTTATCTATCGTTTCATTCAGAGTCCGGTTATACCCGGAATTAAGAAATGAAGAAATAAAATCTTCGTTATTCACGGTGTCTGCTACAAAATTTGCATTGAGTTTTCTGATAGATGCAAATACTGTCGTTTCAAATTTTCCAGATTGATAAGTAGCCCCTGCCCCACGATGAAAATTAAATTCTCCTGCAGAATTATAAGGCCGTAGCACCGTTGACTGCCGTTTAATATTTATCACATCTACACTTTTTCTGAATGCAAGGCTTTGCCATTGAATTAATCCCTGACCAAGATTAACTGTAAAATCGCCGAGGGCAATTGCCTTAAACTTTCCGATGTTTCTGGCAAAAAAATGAAACGAATAAAAATCAAAGCCCTTCTTCTGGGCTCCTTTTAAAAACTGTTCGCCGGCGTCTTTATCACCAACAATACCATACTGCAGTAAATTTTTATAGGTATAACGATAACGAAAAAAAATCTTTTGTGGACTGCCAAGATATTTTGTACCCGTTGTTGATTTATCAAAACCAATTGATTTTTCCAAAACCTGGGAAACTCGAAGTAAAAAACTATACTCGCCATCTTTTAATCTTTTACTGAATTCATCTTTTATTACTACAGAATTGTTTACAGTTATTAGTGGAAGAATTTTTTTTATTGTAAATAAATCCCAGGATGGAACTGCCTGCAATTCGTAAATACTTATTAATCTTCCAAAAAATCTCCGGTAAGTAATTAAATTATCAATTTGTAAATCAGAAATAACTTTCAATTCACGAAGATCATCTGCTGTTGCATGATTGATATTAACCGGGTTTTTTATAAACTGTTGCATCTGCTGCAAATAACTATCGTCCTCAGTTTCTGATTGGTCTGCATCAGTTAAATTTTCCAATTGCTGTTCTACATTTGAAGTGGTTGTTTCCTGGGCTATAGCGAAAAGTGAGTAGTGAATAGTGAATAACATAAACACGATATATAATATGTTGCCTTTTCTACTCAAGATTTTATTTTTCTATTTCTGTAGTGGCTTTTGATTTGCCATTAAAAATCAGCAAGAGTCCGGGAGTAACCCCCAACTGCGGATGATGGCTTGTTGTAATATCTAACCGGAATGATTTTAATTGCAATCCGATACCGGCATAAATAGTGGAAGTTGCTGTTGAAATACCTGCCCGTGCTAATAGTTGTGGTAAAAATTTATACTGCATTCCCCCATTTACAGTTACCGGTTTATTTTCCTCTTTAAGAATTTCTGCGCTTACAAAAAATTTATCTGATGCTTCGTAACCTAATCCGGCTGTATAAACGGATGCCAATTTTTCCTGTTTATCATTTCCAAATTTTCCGCCAACAGGATTATACGCATGAAAACCGGCATGTAATTTTTCTGAAAGATGCATTAAAGTTCCAATTTGAAAATTGATTGCCGAACTTTTTCCATAACCAGCAATTTGTAAAGAGTTATAATCAAACTGAACACCGATATCAACTTTACTTCCTAATTTTCTTGCATAAGCAAGTCCGAGTTGTGTTTCATTATACTCACTAAAACCAAAATAACCTGCCTCTAGTCCAAAATTGCCAGATGAAGTAGGTAATGCAACGGCTGCTGAATAAAAATTTAGTTCACTCAATAAAAATCGCCTTTCGCTATAAACGCCAGCAGATGCTTTTTTAATTTGTGCCAAAGAAGCCTGATTCGAGGTAAATGAAAAAACATCTGCCTGAGAAATACTATATGCACCTAAACCCAGATAGGGAGAAGCAACAGGTTGATATAAAATTTGCGAATGAACAGAAAAAGGAAACAGCAATAACAGGATTAGAACCCGCATAAATAAAGTTTACGGAAAGATACATCACTTTGATTGCAGATATTTAATCTGCAATAATACAGATAAACCTATGCCTTCTTTTTTGATAAAATAAATTTACCCATCACAAAAATTGTATTGACGTAGGTAGAAGTTTTTTTTGATGCTAAAGTATACCGTGCATGAATTGTAAAGCGTTTCAGGTCCACCCCCACACCGCCAACAAAAGCTTGTGAACTTCCCTTATTGCCAAAAATGGGTTTCTTCACATCTACATTTGTACGAATCAGGTAATAATCTTCTTTGTCCAGAATAAAGCGGAGACTGATGCCACCTTCAATAAATGGTGTTACTTCTTTATTCGTAAGCCTGAACCTAACCATGGGGTTAATATTTAATGACGAAAATTTTATATACCCAATTGTGGTTGTGTAAATATTGGGGTGAATAGAATCTGTTTCAGCTTTATAATTATGATACAATGCATCGACAGAAACGATATAATTTTTTTGTCTTTTGCCAGGAACAATTTCTACAGAAACACCAAGCAATGGTGACACTTGACTTGAAAATAATTTCGGATCAAAACCAGGATATAATCCCGTATTTAAACTGGCCATTGTGAGATTGGTTGCGCTTATTCCACCTACCACACCCACCCGAAGTGATGATTTATTTACATAAGATGTATTGCTTGCTGTAGCAATAGTGCCCATACATTGATTTATTTTTTTAAAAACAGGTAGTAATGAAGCCTGTTTGTATTCCGTACGGTTGATTTCACCTAATAACTTTTCATTGCAACCTGCTGAAACAGCCTGGAAATGCAAATCATTTCTGAAAGCCGTATTATTTACAATTGTATCACCTTCATCAGTGGTGTAAACCTGGTGTTCCAGTTTTTGTACTAAACTGTCAAATGTATATTTATAAAAAAAATGAGAAAATTCGTATTTATCAATATACAGGTATAGGTTTAACGAACCTGCAAGGATTTTTTCCAACATATACCAGCCGGTGAAATTATTTTCCAGAGATGCGTAGTTTGCTTTTCGCCGGCTGATAAATGGAAGATTCATTGAAGTGAATTTGATAAAATACCTTTCCAAAATCATTCCATCTTCAAACTCCACTTTTAATAATTCTTCCGAACGGACAGTTTTTAAAGCTCCGCCCTTTTCCATCGTATATTCAAATACTTGCTGTGTACCCTCGTAAGTAGTATTCTTAATAAAACAATCCAACCGGCTGTTATCGGCTTTGTAAATTATTGCTTTTGTAAAATTGCTTTGTGCTATAAGATTTGAACCCAGGAACAGGATGGCGATGGTGGTTAGGAGTCGCATAAATTTTACTTGATTAAGATATGAATCTATAAAGAATAAATGTATATTCAAAATGATGGTTATTAAAGCAGGAAACTGACTGACTGTCCTCCAGCCTTATCTTTGCGCTATGAAAATTTTAGATGGAAAACTGACTGCCCAGGCTATAAAAGATAAATTGAAAATAGATGTAGCACAGTTGGCGGTTGAAGGCAAAAAAATTCCTCATCTTGCTGCCATATTAGTGGGGAGTAATGGAGCAAGCGAAACATATGTTGCTGCAAAAGTAAAAGCTTGTGAAGAATCAGGATTTAAATCAACACTGATCCGGTTTGAAGCTGAGGAATCGGAAAATAAATTGATTGATTTAATTCAAAAACTTAATAACGATCCTGATGTGGATGGTATATTAGTTCAATTGCCTTTGCCCAAACATATCAACGATGAAAATATTATTAATGCAATAGATCCGGATAAAGATGTGGATGGTTTTCACCCGGTGAATGTTGGCAAAATGGTACAGGGACTTTCTACTTTTATTCCAGCAACACCCTATGGAATAATGTTATTGCTTGAACATTACAAAATAGATACAAAGGGAATGCATGCTGTAGTGGTCGGCCGAAGTAATATAGTTGGAAGGCCTATGAGTATTTTATTGAGTGAAAATAAAAACCCGGGGAACTGTACAGTTACACTTTGTCATTCACAAACTAAAAATATTGCTGAGTTGTGCAGCCACGCTGATATCATTGTAGCAGCAATAGGCAAACCCGATTTTATAACTGCGGATATGGTAAAAGAAGGAGCCATTGTGATTGACGTTGGGATAACAAGAGTAAATGATGAGACAAGAAAAAGTGGTTTCAGATTAAAAGGTGATGTTGACTATACAAATGTTTCTTCAAAATGTTCGTATATAACACCCGTACCGGGTGGTGTGGGACCTATGACGATTGCTGCCTTATTGAAAAATACTTTTAAGGCATGTGCTTCTAAAAATTAAACCCCCATCTCCGCCAGTTGGCGGAGTGTAAAGAAAATTATTCAATGGATTTGAAAACTCTGCATACTAATTTAACGCTGCCTGTAATGGAACATTTTTATACTTTACAGGGTGAAGGCTTTCATCAGGGGAAAGCAGCCTATTTTATTCGCCTGGGCGGATGTGATGTGGGATGTGTTTGGTGCGATGTAAAAGAAAGTTGGGATGCAGAGAAACATCCTCAATTGAAAATTGAAGATTTAAAATTGCAAATTTCTAAAACCCCTGCCGAATTAGTTGTAATCACCGGGGGTGAACCATTGATGCATAATCTTGATGAATTAACTGCTTCCTTACAATCAGCCGGTTTAAAAATAAATATTGAAACATCCGGAGCTCATCCCTTAAGTGGGAACTGGGATTGGATTTGTTTATCACCAAAAAAATTTAAAGCCCCGTTACCAGAAATTTTGCCACTGGCAAACGAATTAAAAATTATTGTTTTTAATAAAAGCGATTTTGATTGGGCCGAAAAATATTCAACACTCGTTTCTCCCAATTGCAAATTGTATTTACAACCTGAGTGGGATAAAGCGGCTGAAATGACTTCACTGATTATAGATTATATAAAAGCCAAACCGAAATGGGAATTAAGTTTGCAAATTCATAAGTATATAAATGTTCCTTAATTCAGATTCAGAGTTATTAATCCGGCAATTTAATTTTCTAAGTTTCGTTATAAAGAATACCTTTTCCTCATGAAAAAATTGGTTAATTTATATATTCTTTTCTTTATCTGCAGTAGCTCGCTGTCTCAGCCTTACAATCCTTCTAAAATTAATAAAAAGGCACAACAGTATTTTTCATCTGGCATTGCAAAAGCCGATAACAATAATTTTACGGATGCTGTTTCATTACTGGAAATGGCAATTTATACAGATACTAATTATGTAGATGCCTATATTGCCCTTGCAAGTATATACAGTCAAAACAAAAAATACCAATTAGCTGCCGAGTACTATGATAGGGGTATTGTAAAAGATACAGCGTATTCAAAACATCAACGATTACCTTATTCTGTTACGCTTGCCGGGCAAGGCTTATTTGAAAAAGCATTGCTTGTTGTAAATGCATATTTATCAAATCCAAAATTGGGAGAAACTGCAAGAAAGACTGCAGAGAGCCGGAAACGTTCTTATGAATTTGCCTTGGATTTTGAAAAAAAGAATGCAGGCAAGAAATACATTTTTGCTCCAAAAAATCTTGGCGATGGTATTAACTCGAAGTATTCAGAATATTTTCCATCACTCACAATTGATGGAAGTGAATTTATGATTACAAGAAAATTGAATGCGATAAATGAAGATTTTTTTTCATCGAATAAACAAAACAATCAATGGTCGGTTGCAAAACCACTCGCTGGAAATGTAAACACTGATTTTAATGAAGGGGCCTTAATGATTTCACAAGACGGGCAGGTGCTTACATTTGCGGCTATCAATCGCCCCTCAGGTCGTGGCAATTTTGATATTTATTTTTCTTACCGTGAAAAAGATAGTTGGACTGAGGCTGAAAATGCGGGAAATATAAATAGCGATCAATGGGATTCGCAACCTTGTTTATCTCCCGACAAAAAACAATTATATTTTGCCAGCAGAAGATTTGGTGGCCTCGGAGGCAGTGATATTTATGTTTCCAATCTTTTACCCAGTGGCAGATGGGGCTCACCTCAAAATTTAGGAACATCGGTTAATACCCCGGGTGATGAACAATGCCCTTTTTTACATGCCGATAATCAAACGCTGTTTTTTACTTCCACTGGTTGGCAAGGTTATGGAGACGATGATTTGTTTTATACAAAAAAATTACCCGATAGCAAATGGAGTACCCCTGTAAATTTAGGTTACCCGATTAACACCATTGACCGCGAAGGAACTTTATACATAGCTGCTGATGGAAAAACAGCATACTATGCAAGCGACAGAACGGATAGCCGTGGTGGTTTGGATATTTATACTTTTGAATTGCGGGAAGAAATGCGGCCGGTAAAAACACTTTTTGTAAAAGGAAAAGTGATTGATAAAAAAACAAAGAACGGTTTAGTATCAACTGTTGAGCTGATTGATTTAAAAACGAATACCGTTATTTCCAATCTGCAAACAGATGCCGAAGGAAATTATTTAACAACCCTTCCTGTTGGAAAAGATTATGCATTTAATGTAAACCGGAAAGGCTATTTATTTTTCTCTGATAATTTTTTATTGAGTCTTCGATCACCCGATTCTACGTATCAAAAAAATATTGAACTGCTGCCAATTGAAAAAAATGCAAGCATTGTTTTAAAAAATATTTTTTACGATATAAATAAATTCAATTTAAAAAATGAATCGCAGGCAGAGTTGGATAAACTAATTCAGTTGATGAATGAAAACCCCACGCTGAAAATTGAAATTGGAGGACATACAGATACAATCGGTAAAGCTCCCGATAATTTAAAACTTTCTCAAAGCCGTGCTAAAGCAGTAATCGATTATCTGATCAGTAAAAAAATTGCAGCTGCCAGGTTAACAGCCAAGGGGTTTGGTTCTACTAAACCCGTTGCTTCCAATAAAACAGAAGAAGGCAGAGCCATGAACAGAAGGACGGAGATGAAAGTGGTGAGTCAGTAATTAATTTTAAGTCGTAAGTTATAAACGCTGATTCAGGAATCAGGAGTTCAAAGTATATTTGAAACTCACAACCGAAAACTTATTATTTAAAACTTGCATTCAGAACTTTTATACCAACTCGCCTTAACCGAAGTACCCAACATCGGTTGTGTACATGCAAAAATTCTTGCAACAGAATTTGGAGAAGCTTCTTCAATTTTTAATGCAAAACAAAGTAGCCTGGAAAAAATTGAGGGCATTGGAGTAATAAGAGCAAAAGCTATCAAAGCCTTTCATGATTTTTCCAATCCGGAGGATGAAATAAAATTTATTGAGAAATATAATATCAAGCCGTTATTCTTATCAGATAAAAATTATCCGAAGCGTTTATTAAATTGTTACGACTCCCCCACTCTTTTATTTTATAAAGGAGATGCTGATTTAAATGCTTCAAAAATTATTGCTGTTATCGGCACAAGAAACCATACGGATTATGCAAAACAGGTTACCGATAAACTATTAAAAGAATTATCCGAAAGACTCAATGAGTCCGCAGGATCCGGTGGAAAAGAACAAAACCTGATCGTTGTAAGCGGTATGGCTTATGGTGTGGATGCCATTGCACATAAAACCGCTTTGAAAAATGATCTTCCAACAATTGGTGTACTTGCCCATGGGCTTGACCAGATTTATCCACCCCAGCATTCAGGGCTTGCAAAAGATATGTTGAAGCATGGCGGCGGTTTACTTACAGAATTCAAAAGCAAAACAAAACCTGATAAGCATAATTTTCCAACCCGTAACCGGATTGTTGCAGGCATGAGTGATGCAACGATTGTAATAGAAACCAGCATTAAAGGTGGCAGCATGATAACAGCAGAATTAGCAAACGGATATAATAAAGATGTATTTGCTTTCCCCGGAAAAGTAACGGATAGCAAAAGTGCCGGTTGCAATTATTTAATAAAAACAAACAAGGCTGTATTACTTACCGATGCTCAGGAACTGATCGAACTGATGAGTTGGGAAGAAAAAAATCAAAAAACAAAAAACAAAATCCAAAAAGAGCTGTTTATTGAACTAACAAAAGATGAAAAAATTATATTTGATATTTTAAAAGAAAAAGAATCAGTTCCGATTGATGAAATAAATATAAAAAGTGGACTTAGCAGCAGTGCTGTTGCTGCCGCAATTCTTAACCTGGAGTTTCAATCGGTCGTTTCTTCAATGCCGGGGAAAATGTATAAACTCAGTTAAATACTTCACGCAAAGGCGCAAGGATTAATTCACAAGTCGCAAAATCTTATGTATTGCTTTGTGTAAACGTTTCGCCTTTGCGTGAAATAAAAAAACTTTTTCATCATTTCTGGCCGAACCCTATCTTTGCACATGGCAACAAGAATTATCTCTCCCCGACAAAAATCTTCTCTAAACAAATTTTCTATCGAAGGGCTTACATTCGATGATGTATTATTACAACCCGGCTACAGCCAGGTATTGCCCCGCGATGTGGACATCAAAACAAAACTCACCCGAGATATAACGCTCAATGTTCCTTTGCTCTCGGCAGCAATGGATACAGTTACCGAAGCTAAATTGGCAATCGCATTAGCTCGTGAAGGTGGCCTTGGCATTCTTCATAAAAATATGAGTATTGAAGAACAGGCGGCACAAGTACGTAAAGTAAAAAGAAGTGAAAGCGGATTAATCTTAGATCCCATAACATTAAAAGCTAATGCAACAATCGGCGATGCGATGCGCCTCATGCGGGAAA
>JANOFP010000224.1:0-7224 GCA_031413675.1 Bacteroidota bacterium | reverse complement strand
CTGAGGTATTAATACCTGAAGACGCAGCAATGGTGTTACATATTAATGCAGCATCGCTTAGTTCAAAACTCACCTGGGACGAAATAAAGAATTCTGAGTGGTTTAAAATGGCAAGCAAAGAAGGGCCGGCTAATGACATTCAAAAAAAATTAATGGAAAACCCTGAAAGCTCAGGTATTGATTTGAAAAGTGATATGTATCTGTACATGCAAGTAAGAGCAAACAATTCGTATGTGGTTGTACAGGGAAAAATAAAAGACGTTAAAGCCTTTGAAGCCACAATAAAAAATGTTAGTGATAAAAAAACCGAAGACTCCACCGGAGGAATTAAAAAAGAAGGCAGTTTTAGTTATATGGGTGACGAAGATGGTTGCCTTACCTGGACAAATGATCGGTTTATTATTGTCGGTAATGCCGGTGATTTTCAGTCAAGCCAAAATCTTTTTGGAACCCGTAAAAAAATAAAAATTACGATTGACAGCATTTTAAAATACACAATAGACTTATATAGTCTAAAACAAAAAAACAGTATCACCAACGATAAACGATATGCATCCTTAGCATCGGAAAAAGGGGATATTCATTTTTGGCTGAACAGCAGTTCATTAATAAAAAGTTCAATGCCTGCCGGCTTAGACTTATTTAAAGCTGCTTCCTTGCTGGAAGGAAATGTAACAGGTTATACATTGAATTTTGAAAATGGAAAAATAATAGCAAATACAAAATCCTGGTTTAATAACGAACTGGGGGCACTGATGAAAAAATATAAACCCGGCAACCTGAATACGGATATGCTGAAGAGAATTCAGGGAAAGGATCTATCCGTTGTTTTTGCCATGAATTATCCACCGGAAGGATTAAAAGAATTTTTGAAATTATTTGGTGTGGATGGAATGATTAACGGATTTATTGGTGAAGTTGGGCTTACGATTGATGATTTTGTGAAAGCCAATAAAGGTGATTTGCTATTTGCTGTTTCGGATTTCAGTGTTCGGGATACACAAATGCGTTTGGAAGGTATGGGAAAAAATGATTTCGGTTTTTCCACTCCCCGGCCCGATGCAAACGTTTTATTCGCTACTTCCATCAATGATAAACCATCGTTTGACAAGATGATTGATGTATTGAAAACTCAAATTTCTAAAAATGGCGGAGCTAAAGATTTGGAAATGATCAAATACACCGTTAAGGATAATTGGTTTATTGCGGGTAATGTTCAAGAAAGCTTAGATGGCTTTGCAGCTGGCATTACAACTGATCATCCATTCATCAGTAAAATAAGTGGTCACCCAATGGGCGGATTTATCGATTTTCAAAAATTAAGCTCGGGTATTAAAACAAAACAATTGGGTGGCACAGAAAAAATTTTTACAGGCGATAGTAAAGTTTGGGAGAATATGGTTTTTTACGGTGGCGAAATGAAAGAGGGTGCATTTGTCGCCTATATGGAAGTAAATCTATTTGATAAAAATACGAACAGCCTGAAACAGATTAATAGTTATATGAATACGGTTGCTAAAACTACCCAGGAAGAAATGAACAGGCGAATGAATGACTTTGACAGGAGCCTAATGGATTCTATACCACCTAAGCCACATCCATTACCAGATTAATTCTGATAACCGAAAATTAAAATTTTCAACAAAGCTGCATCTGCTGATTACAAAAATCAAACTTGCAGCTTTCTTTATATTTGATCCATGCAGTTGCAGATAAAAAATTTATTGCCTACTTATTTTGATGAAAGTCGAAAGAATAACTCTGAGGTTTGGGGCAAAGATTTAATTTTTAATAGCGGTGAACTGGTAAAAATTGTTGCGCCATCAGGCAGTGGCAAAACTTCATTGATTCATTTCTTGTATGGTATCCGGCAATTGTTTTCCGGAAATATCCTATATGATAACAAGGATTTGAAAAATTATTCAATTGAAAATATAGCTGCATTCAGAAAAGATAATCTCAGCATTGTGTTTCAGGATATGCGTTTGTTTTCGCATCAAACCGTCTGGGAAAATTTAGAAATAAAAAGACAACTCAACCCATTTCATACGCCTGAAAAAATACAGGAACTATGTGAACGGCTGGGTATCGGCGATAAATTAAATTCAATATGCAGTAATTGCAGCTATGGCGAACAACAACGTGTTTCTATTATCCGGTCATTCATGCAGCCTTTCGATTTTTTATTACTGGATGAACCGTTCAGCCACCTGGATAATGCAAATTCAGAAAAAGCAATGGAACTAATTTTAGAAGAAGCAAAAAAAAGAAAAGCATGTGTGTTGTTTGTTGATTTAGAGAGAGTAGAATTTTTTCCTTACACCCGTATTTTACATTTATAAATGAACCCGTCTTTCAAACATATAAAACCTTTATTACAAACAGATGGAAATAAAACCAGCCGTTGGTTTTCTTATATTGGTTTATGTATCGGCGTGTTGTTATTACTCTGTTCGATACAGATGTTTGTAAACCTGCAAAGTTTGTTAAGACAAAATTCAACCCGTAAAAATGGTTATGATTTTATACCCGTGAGAAAAGCTGTAACCAACGAAACAATGGGTAATGCCGAGCTCAATATGTTTTCAAAGGAAGAAGCAGATGAATTGAGTAAACAATCATTTATAGATGGCGTGGCTCCTTTGATTGCAAATAATTTCCGCTTGCAGTTAAGTGCCGGCCGTGTACTGGAATTTGAAACTGATTTTTTTATTGAAGCCATTGCCAACGAATTTATTGATACAGTACCTTCTTCATTCATCTGGAAAGAAGGCGATGAAACAATCCCAATGATTGTTTCATCTGATTTTTTGGAGATTTATAATGTGTTTGCACCCGGCTATGGTTTACCACAGCTTTCCGAAGCCACCATTTCATCGTTGGTACTTACAATAAAATGTTTTGACCGGCAGCAAAATGAAATTTTATTTAAAGGGAATATAGTGGCTTTGAGTGATCGTATTAATTCCATTCTCGTTCCAAAAACATTTTTAGACTGGGGCAATACAAATTTTGGAAACAAACCGGTTACAAAAGCATCGCGGCTTTATCTAAAAACAAAAGATGCAAACAATCCTGAACTACTCAGTTTTTTAGAAAAGAAAAATTATAAACTGAATAAAGACAAAACAAGATTTGGAAGAGTGAAGCAAGTGTTACAAGGTGTATTTACGGGTCTTGGCTTTTTTGGTTTGATAGTGGTGATTCTTGCTTTGTTATTATTTTCTTTTTACCTGCAGCTCTTAATTGCAAAAAGTAAAGACAATCTTCAACTGTTACTCACCATCGGCTATTCACCGACCTGGTTGAGCAGCAATGTTGCAAAACAATTTATCCCAGTATATATAATTGTGGTGTTAGTCGCATTGGCTATTACACAAATTTTACAATGGAGTTTTCATCATTTTGTAATGTACAACCGGCCGGAGCTTTCTTCTTTTATTCACTGGTCGCTTTTGGCAGTTACGATGTTGCTGATTCTTTTATCCGGAATCACCAACCACTGGTTAGTAAAAAAATTATTGCATAATTTTTATAAGCAGCCGCAATAAATTATTTCTTACTCAGCATTAAATCCCGGTTTGGTGCAACGAAATATCCTGAAAAAATCCAAATGCCACTGCTTTCTTTTTTTCCATCAAGCACATAGCCCATTGCTTCAATATGTACTGCATTTACAATTTTATTATCGTCGCGTTTAAATATGGCTGTACCACTAAACTCAACAATCTGAAATGTATCAACATTAATACGAGTCAATGAAGAATTTCCAGCAGCAGACCCCATAGTTAATGCCCCATCCGTAAGTGTCACTTCAACAGACGGAACCGGAGAACCATCCGCAAAAACATATTTACCTGTATAATTTTGTAAAGAATCCTGTGCATTAACAGAACTTGTTATTGCAGAGATAAAAAGAAAAAGAATAAGTTTTTTCATGTTAGTTTTTTTGAAACCGAAAAATAAAGAAAAAAGTTACAGCAAAATATATTTTAACTGACTTTTTCATAAATAATTGCTGCCCCCTGACCTAGTCCCACACACATAGTTGCCAGGCCATATTTTACATTCCTTTTTTTCATTTCATACAATAAAGTAGTGGAAATTCTTGCCCCACTGCACCCAAGCGGATGACCCAATGCAATAGCACCACCATTCACATTTACTTTCGTAATATCAAGATTCAGCTCTTTAATACAGGCAATACTTTGCGAAGCAAAAGCTTCATTTAATTCTATTAAACCAATATCTTCTATTTTTAATCCGGCTCTTTGCAATGCCTTTTTAGTTGCCGGTACCGGACCTATTCCCATAATTGCCGGCTCTACTCCTGCTACTGCCATTGAAACTATTTTTGCCATCGGTATCAACGAGTATTTTTTAACCGCAGCTTCGCTTGCCAGTAATAAAGCAGCAGAGCCATCGTTAATACCAGAAGAATTACCTGCTGTTACCGTTCCGTCTTTTATAAATGCCGGTTTCAACAATGCCAGTTTTTCTAAAGAAGATTTACGTGGATGTTCATCATTCGTTACCCAACTTATCAATCCTTTATCATTTAATTCCACTGCAGTTATTTCATCATCAAATTTATTTGCCGCTTTTGCTACAAAATATTTTTCTTGCGAATTAAATGCAAACAAATCCTGTTCTTCTCTGGAAATATTCCATTGCTTTGCCACATTCTCAGCAGTTTCACCCATTGTAAAAGGGTAATAAGAGTCAGCCAGTTTCGGATTTATAAACCGCCATCCCATTGTGGTATCATATACCTGCACATCACGGCTAAAAGCTGCATTTGATTTCGCCATTACATAGGGTGCTCTTGTCATACTCTCAACACCACCTGCAATAAAAATTTCACCATCGCCACATATAATTGCCCGTGATGCATCAATAATACTTTGCATACCCGAAGCACATAATCGATTTACAGTAACACCCGCAACATTTACAGGTAAGCCAGCAATCAAGGCTGCCATCCGTGCAACATTGCGGTTGTCTTCGCCACTTTGATTGGCTGCGCCAGCAATCACTTCTTCAATTGCATTCGCATCAATCGCCGTATTTCTTTGCATTAATACACTAATTACCAATGCTAATAAATCATCGGGCCTGTAAGAAGACAATGCACCGCCGTATTTTCCAATTGGTGTACGAACAGCATCTATGATATAAACATTTTTCATTTTGTACTTAGTTTACCTGACAAAATTTTAACCGCAAAGAACGCAAAGTTTACACAAAGAACGCAAAGTGGAAGCTTATCTTTGCGCCAATGGAAGAAAAGACTTTAAAAAATATCAGACATTTAAGTTTACAGGAATTAGAAGACTATTTTGAAACCCTTGGTGAAAAAAAGTTTCGTACCAAACAGGTTTATGAATGGCTTTGGCAAAAACATGCTCACAGTTTTGCCGATATGACCAACCTGAGCAAAGAATTGCGCCAGAAACTTGGAGAAAATTTCACGTTGCCTGCACTTACTGTTAAAGCCACACAGGTATCCGAAGATGGAACCGTAAAATCAAGTTTTAAAACACACGAAGGCCATTTGGTGGAAGGTGTTTTAATTCCAACAGAAAAAAGATCTACAGCTTGTGTTTCGTCTCAAATTGGTTGTTCACTCAGTTGCAAGTTTTGTGCTACCGGGTTTATGGATAAAAAACGTAACCTCACATTCGATGAAATTTATGACCAGGTCGTTTTATTAAATCAACAATCAGAAAAAATACATGAACAGAAACTAACCAATATCGTGTTTATGGGTATGGGTGAGCCATTGTTGAATTATAGAAATGTATTAAGAGCCGTTGAAAGAATTTCATCACCCGATGGATTGGGCATGAGCCCGAAAAGAATTACCGTATCTACTGCCGGAGTTGCAAAACAAATAAAACAGTTGGGCGATGATAATGTAAAGTTTAAATTAGCCTTATCACTTCATGCACCCAACGATAAAAAGCGGCATGAGATAATGCCTATCAACGATAGCAACAATATCCAATCCCTGATAGACGCACTGAATTATTTTTACAAACAAACCAATAACGAAATCACATTTGAATATATCCTGTTTAAAAATTTTAATGACTCCTTAAAAGATGCGGAAGAATTAATGAAAATTTACCGGCAGGTACCGGCCGATTTAATAAATATTATTGAATACAACCCGATAGAATTTGCCCGCTTTACCAAGCCTGATGAAAAAACAACTGAAGCATTTATGCATTTTTTGGAAAAGAACAGGGTGAATGTAAGGCTGCGGAAAAGCCGGGGAAAAGATATTGATGCTGCATGCGGGCAATTGGCGAATAAAAAATAACCCCTGCAAATTTGCAGAGGTTATGTAGTTGGAAATGGATGGTGTTTATTTTTTAATTAGGTCCTATTATTTTTCCCGTCCTTACTTCATTACCAATAATCACACGATAGAATAAAATGGAATGCCGCATATTTGTGAAGTTTACAATACTCACTCCTCCTTTGTTTACCGGTATTCTTTTTTCTGAAATCATTTGACCCGCACTGTTCATTATTTCAATAATCGCTGTTCCATCCTGTACTGATTCTATCTTTATTCCAAATGCACCACGATGCGGATTTGGGAAAACGTAAGCGTTCAGCTTGTCAATTGTTAGTTTATTTTCCTTTACAATTAAATCTGTATTCATCCGTGTTACTAAAGTTGGCGCAGCAGATAACGAATAGCAAACATAAGATGGCCCACCGGTAACACTTATAAAATATGTAGTGGCTGCATTCAAGTTATAAATTTTAGCAGTTGCTGTACTACCAGGTTGTGTTACGATAGGCGTTGTGCTGCCTGAAGTGAATAAATTGAAAACAAATGATGCTGATGGATGTGTAAAGTTGACTGTATAATTACCAGCTGCTGTTGTGGTAAATTTATACCAATCGGCTGGGTCGCCTGTGGTTGCAATCCTTGCAGCAATATTTACTCCCAATGCTATTTGGACAGCTTTTCCTTTTGTATTGTTTTTATTTCCGCCTGTTCCTTCATATGCATCATTTCCGTCATCCACAACATTCACGTCAGCAAACACTGTACAACCTTTGATATCTTTTACATAAACCCTGTATGTGCCTGCACTCAATCCTGTAAACAGGCCCGATGACTGATAGCTACCATTACCAATTTTAAACTGATAAGTTCCCCAGCCACCACTGGCACTTGCATATATTTTTCCAAGATCAGCAGCA
>JANOFP010000223.1:0-5713 GCA_031413675.1 Bacteroidota bacterium | reverse complement strand
TCTCCTTTATTGATATAAATATGACAGGTAGTGCAAGCACATACGCCACCGCAATTATGATGCAGTTCAATATCATTTTTTAAAACCACTTCCAGGATTGCATCGCCAGCCTCTACATTTGAAATAATAACAGGCTCTTTTCCCTTTTCCTCAAAATTTATTTTAATCGTATACATTGTATCGTTTCTAATTAGCGGTGGCAAATGTAAAGCATAAGCAATCGTATCACTTACTTGATTGGGAAAAAGAGTGTTCAGTCAGCAGTCACCAACCGGCAGTAAGCAGTCAGCAGCCCTTCGCCTGAAATTTACAATCGTCAATACAATAAACGCACTTTAATTGTATGCTTTACATCCCTGAGTAGTTGCAGTGCCTTGCCGGAAATTTGCTTATCAATATCGAGTACTACATAACCAATTTCTTCATTGGTTTTTAAATACTGTGCCAGGATATTAATCTTATGTTTAGAAAGTTCAGTATTAATTTCAGATAGTACACCCGGAACATTATCATGTATATGCAGAATGCGATGGGTGCCTTCCTGTGGTGGCAATGCGAGTGCAGGCACAGTATGCGAACCAAATGTGATTCCTTTTTCTAAAAAATTAAAAAGTTTTACACTTACATCTTCACCAATATTTTCCTGAGCCTCTTCGGTACTGCCACCGATATGCGGGGTAAGAATCACGTTTGGTAAATCTTGCAGAGGTGATTGAAAACGATCGCCATTTTTTTCCGGCTCCCATGGAAATACATCAATAGCAGCTCCACCAATATGCCCGTCCACAATAAATTTTCGCAAAGCATCCAGATCCACCACCTCTCCCCTTGCGTAGTTTATAAGGATGCTTCCTTTTTTAAAATGTTTGAGATTCGTTTTATTAATCAGGTTTTTTGTACTTATTGTTTCAGGCACATGAAGTGTAACGATATCCGATTTACCTAATAATTCTTTTAATGATTTAGCGTCCTCGGCATTGCCCAATGGCAATTTTGTTTCCACATCATAAAATTTTACTTTCATACCAATCGCTTCCGCTAATACACTTACCTGCGTTCCAATATTTCCATAACCAATAATGCCCATTGTTTTTCCACGCAATTCAAAACTTCCTTTTGCATCTTTCATCCACCCACCTTCATGTGCTGCTTTATTTTTATCGGGTATGCGACGAATAAGCATAATAGATAGGCCAATCACTAACTCGGCAACCGATCTTGTATTTGAATACGGCGCATTAAAAACTGTTACGCCATTTTTTGTTGCTGCTTTTATGTCCACCTGGTTTACACCAATGCAAAAACAACCAATTGCCTGTAATTTTTTTGCAGCATCCAAAACATTTTTTGTAATCTGCGTTTTGGAACGGATACCAAGAATATGAACGTCTTTAATTTCTTTTATCAGTTCTTCTTCCGTCAGTGCTTTTGAAATTTTCACCGTTTGGGCATAACCATACTGCTTGAAATTTTTTACAGCCTTGTCACTGATATTTTCAAGAAAAAGAATTTTTATCCGGTCTTTGGGGTAACTTGTTTTTACTGCTTCCATTGTGGCGCAAAGATGCAGATAACTGTTGATAAAAATTCAAAACGGCTGTTAGGGTGTATAAGATTTCAATCCTATTTTTGAAACCAATGAAAAATAATTTTGTAAAAAAAATATTCTCTCCTTTTTTATTTATTCTTTTACTCACAGGTTGCGGACTTTCCTCAGAAACAAAAAAACCTACTGAGGAAGACTCGCTTCTATATTATCCACCTACACCGGAAAAAATAGAAAAGAATGAATTCAGAAAATTATATCGTGAAATTTCTGCCCTGTTTGATACCAGTTTGTTAAATGGAAATTTTAATGGTGGAATTTTGATAGCTAAAAACGGAACTATTCTTTATGAAAAATACCAGGGCTTAAAAAAATTAAACACAACAGATTCTTTAAATGCTGAAACCCCTTTTCATATTGCTTCCACTTCTAAAACATTTACGGGCATTGCAGTTTTAAAATTAGTTGAGCAGGGAAAATTAAGCCTTGAAGACAGTCTGCAAAAATTTTTTCCTGCATTTCCATATGCTACTATAACAGTAAAAATGCTGTTGAGTCACCGCAGCGGTTTACCCAACTATATTTATTTTATATCCAACAGCAAACGAGATAAAAAGAAAATGGTTTATAACCCCGATGTGCTGGATTATTTAATAGCCGAAAAACCGAATGCTGATTTTAAAGCGGGTACAAGATTCGCTTATTCCAACACGAATTTTGTTTTGCTTGCATTGATAATCGAAAAAATTTCGGGCAAGTCATTTCCTGAATTTATGCAGCAAACTATTTTTATACCACTGCAAATGAATAATAGTTTTGTTTTTACCTGGAATGATTCGGCAAACGTGATTAGCTCCTATTTAAGCAGTGGCGTTCCTTACCAAAATGATAATCTTGAGGGGACATACGGCGATAAAAATATTTATTCTACACCAAGGGATTTATTAAAATGGGATCAGGCATTGTACGCCGGCAATTTTATTAAAAAAGAATTATTGGATTCTGCATTTACACCCTACAGTTTTGAAAAACCATCCGTTCATAATTATGGATTGGGTTGGAGAATGATGCTACTCCCGAATGGCAAAAAAATTATTTATCATCATGGCCGCTGGCATGGCTTCAATTCTGCATTTGCAAGACTGCCGGATGAAAAAGCAACGATTATTATTCTTGGCAACCGCCTTACCTGGAAAATTTATCAGGCTGCTGGAAAATGTTATAATATTTTTGGCAACTATTTTCTCGATGAAAAAATTGGACCCGATGATGACCCCGTTATTTTAAATGAAAAAAAGATTTCACCAAAGCTTAACCAGATAAATAAATCGAAAAAGATAAGACGCTAATAAATTCCTTGAAATGTGCTTGTACATAATGATTCGTCAACTCCTTCGGGTCTTGTCATACCGAGCGGCGCCGTTATTAAGTTTCGACCTTAAAGAATCTTAGCGAGGTATCTCAAACTGATAATAACGGCTAATTCTAATTTTGAGGTACTATGAAAATATATGAACCACAATAGACACAATAGGCACAAAGAAATACACACATAGATTCCTTTCTATTCTATGTAAACCCCTATGTATCTATGTGCCTATTGTGGTTCAAAAAATGGTTGACAGGATTTTTATGCCCTATACTTATTAAGAGTACAACAGCCTCAAAATAAGAATTAGCCATAATAACGGTTTGAGATACTTCGACTACTTTTCCTAAAGTAAATCGAGGACTAAGTTCACCGTCTAAGTATGACAAACCTTCAATAAAAAACTTCTTCATTAAATTATCATCATAAGATATTTCATAATTGAGAATTCTTTTCTGACCTTTGAAGAGACAATAACCACTGAATGAAAATTCTGAACTCTGCCCAGGTAAAAGAATGGGATAAATACACCATTGCCAATGAACCTGTCTCATCCATCAAACTAATGGAACGGGCAGCCCTTGCATGTGTAAAATGGATTGAACAAAAAAAATATCCTGAAAAACATTTCTCCATCTTTTGCGGACAAGGTAATAATGGTGGTGATGGACTGGCAATGGCAAGATTACTTGCGGCAAAAAAGAAATCGGTTACGGTTTATATTTTAGAAACTAGATTGACGGGTACTGACGATTTTGAAAAAAATCTTTCAAGGCTTAAGAAGAAACCTGGCTCTGTAGATATTTTTTATATCCAATCCGAAGAGCAGTTTCAACCTTTTACTTTTGGCGAAATAATTATTGATGCCCTGTTTGGCTCCGGACTAAACCGCCCCGTAGATGGAATTGCATTAAAACTGATTGAACATTTGAATGCATCCGGTTGTGAAATCATCAGCATTGATTTGCCTTCCGGATTATATGCTGATGAGTCTTCTAAAGAAAGCACAAAAATTCATGCAACACATACGTTGAGTTTTCAATGTTATAAACCAGCATTTCTTATATCAGAAAATTCAAATGCCATTGGCACTGTACATATTTTAGATATTGGTTTGCATCCGCAATTCTACAACGATCTTTTTACCAGTTATGAAATTACCGATGCTGAAATTATTTTTTCCATTTACAAACCCCGCAATCGTTTTACACATAAAGGCAGTTACGGACATGCAGCACTGATAGCAGGTAGTACCGGTATGATGGGTGCTGCTGTACTTGCTGCAAAAGGATGTTTAAGAACCGGTGTAGGAAAACTCACTTGCTATATTCCAAAAACGGGTAATGAAATAATGCAGACATCCATACCCGAAGCAATGTGCAGTATCAGTGGGTTTAAAGATTATATAGAAATTACGGAGGGGCTTTCTATTTATAATGCAATTGGTGTTGGTCCGGGTATTGGTTTATATGAAAGCCATAGTCATCTTTTACAAAATATTTTATCACAAACTAAAAAACCAATGGTAATTGATGCAGATGCTATAACAATGCTTGCACAAAACAAAGAATTGCTTAACCCGATACCACCCTACTCTATCCTTACTCCGCATCCAAAAGAGTTTGAAAGATTGTTTGGAAAAACGGCAAATGATTTTGAAACATTAAAACTGGTACAGCAAAAAGCAAAAGAGTATAAACTCATAATTGTATTAAAGGGCCATCATACATTTATTGCCACACCGGGTGGCAAAGGATTTTTTAACAGCACAGGTAATGCAGGTATGGCAACCGGTGGCAGTGGCGATGTACTCACTGGCATTCTTACTTCATTGCTTGCACAGGGCTATGGAGAAGTAGAAGCTGCCATACTCGGTGTTTATCTTCATGGAATGGCCGGTGATATTGCTGCAAATAAATTCTCTGAGGAAGGAATGATTGCGGGGGATATTGCAGATTGTTTGGGTGAGGCGTTTAAAAAAATTAAAGAAATTAATTGAAGTTGTTGTTTAATTGGATTAAATATCTGGTGCAAAATATTTTTTGATAGTCTGCAGTAAATTGTATTAGGAGTGGTGTAAATTTGTGAGATGGCGGTCATTTTATGACGACAGTGCAAAATTCAAGCATAGTACAGGAAATGAACGAAATTAAAACAACCAGACGGACAATAATTGTAACTACAGTTTGTGTTGTTTATCTCCTGTTGACAATCTTCTATCACCACATTGACAAGCATTTGACGGGTGCAGTATTTATTGGGTTGACACTCCTAATTCCGACGGCTTTTATAATGATGGTTGTTTATTGTATTAAAGGACTTATTCAAATTTATTGCAATCGACAAAATTTATCTTTCGAGTTTTGCTTGCCGATAATTATCGCATTGACAACTTTGACTTATACCGTTTTTAGTCCATGGCGACTTGACTCTGAAAGTTTGGAAAGCAAAGTTTTGCTGAGAGCTTGCTTTGAAGGAACACAAAACCAAGCATACATTAAACTACGACAAGACAAATCATTTGAACTTAATTGGACTGGCATTTTTGGTTATGACGAATGGTACATCGGAACTTACACACAGAAATCAGACACCTTCTATTTGCATTACGAAAAAGAAAAACCATTTCGCTTCGGTGACAGTATTGTAAATAACGGTGAGAGTTTGATTACAATAAACAAGTTCAAGAAAGATAGTTCACAATATTTTGTTCCATTTTATCTTGGCTATTGCAAAGGTTTAAATTAACAGGCAAATGAGGTTAAACATTTTTGCCGTTGGAAATCAGCCGAAAGAAC
>JANOFP010000222.1:0-10324 GCA_031413675.1 Bacteroidota bacterium | reverse complement strand
TTTTTCTAAAGAAATAAACCACCATACCAATGCGACGAGGATATAGGTAAGAAGAACCCAATAAACAAGTGTTGCTTTTTGTAATTGTTTTCTATTGCCGGAAGAGGGCATAAGTTTATAATTTCTTTTCAATCCGCAGTCCCACATTCATTACATACTGCAATGGTTGCTCCCGCATGATTTGTTCCAATGAAAAGTTATAGGTACCCGATTTAGTGAAATAAGTGCCATTATGGGGACTTAGTTTTATTCTTTGTTCATAAATATCGTTCATGCCACTACCAAGCCATCCCTTTTCATTGGTGGCAAGTGTAAGTTCCAATTGTTGTTTAGCGATGCTGTCCATTCCGGGTTGTTTTGTAATAAGATTTACAAACAGGTTATTGAAATTGTATTTTTCCGTATGCCGAATTACAAAAAATACATTGTACGGGGCAGCTGTATCTTTTATTGAAAATGAAAATTCTGGTTTGTAATCAGCATTCCATTTATGACCCGGTATCACAACCGTTTTTTCGTAAATATCAATTGTGTTACATGATGCAATGATGAATAAAGTGAGAACTGAGATGAAGAGGGGTTTTAATTGATTCGTGATCATTGAAAATTGAATGTTTGCAAATTTAATCCCAATATATTAAAGCACGTTTAGCACCTGTTCCTTTGCTTTTTCTAATTCATCTTTCATCATTACCACCGATTTTTGAATAGCTGAATCATATGCTTTCGAACCGGTTGTATTTATTTCCCTTCCGATCTCCTGCAATATGAAAGAAAGCTTTTTCCCTTTTGATTCATCGGGTTCATTTAAGATCTGTTTAAAATACTCACAATGATTTTTTAAACGCACCTGCTCTTCAGTCAGATCCATTTTTTCTATATAATAAACCAACTCCTGCTCCAGGCGATTTGGGTCATAATTCTCTTTACCCACATTATCTTCCAGCAGCTTTCTTAAGCCTTCTTTGGTTTTTTGTTTGCGCAGAGGTTCCAACTTCTGTACTTCTGCCTGGTGGATACATATATTATTAATACGGGTGAGTAGTTCATCTTCCAGGGATTTGCCTTCCTCGATGCGATGCTCGCCTAAATTTTCAATTGCAGCTGCCAGTATCGATTTAAATTGATTCCACTCTTCGTCGGTCAATGTTTCACCGGTTGGTGTTATTACTTCCGGCATTTTTACCAACGTACTTAAAATATGAGTAGTATCAAGATTAAGGGCAGCTGATAATTCAGCCAAGGGCTTAAAATATGCTTTTGCTAATTCGGTATTAATCGAAACAGGTTTTGCCTGCCCGGTTTCTTTTAAGCTGATTGTACAATCAACACTTCCTCTTCCCAATTTTTCAGAAAGAATTTTTCGTATATCAAATTCAAAGGGTTTTAAAAATGCTGGTAATTTTAAATTCAGTTCAAATTGTTTTCCGTTAAGCGATTTAATATCAATCAGAAAAGTTTTATCGTTTACATTTTTTTCGGCTCTACCAAATCCAGTCATTGATCTTAACATGCTATAAGTATTTGTAAGGCGTAAAGGTATTGTAAAATTTTATCAATGAATGATTAGTTCATTACACGTATAGTTTGATTTTTTTAAACTACTGAGTAAATTAGTAAGAAGTTTTTAAGTTCTTTTTCTGGACAATAAGTGTAAAAAAAATCTCCCCCGGAGAACCGGGGGAGATAATATATGGATGGGTTAGTAAGTACGGGAAATAAATTTCCCATCACAATATTAATAATAAATTCTTCTAACAAAAAAATTTTCTTAAAATATTTTATTCACATTTCCCCTTTCGTTGTGGATAATGAACAATCGTTGGGTTGAGTAAAAAAATATTTTATGCTTCTCGTGGTTGAA
Organism: Bacteroidota bacterium; assembly: GCA_031413675.1. Lineage (GTDB taxonomy): Bacteria > Bacteroidota > Bacteroidia > Chitinophagales > Chitinophagaceae > VBAR01. Next base: position 8,460 of record JANOFP010000222.1, on the reverse strand, counting down.
TTATTTGTTTAATACATATTTTCTAATTTTTTATAATTGAATGTAATATGCAGCTGGCATGCTTTTCATTGAAGTGAAAAATTTAACCAGGTTAACGAGAGCCAAACGAAACGAGAAATTTATTTCTATAATCGTATCAAAAAAATCGATTTAGTGAATGATAAAATCATATCGTAATCAAAAAATATATTTTTTGATTTCTTCTGCAATCAGCTTGAATTGCTAAAAATGTGCATTGATTTTACAAGACCCACATCACTACCTTTGTGTCAAATCAATTTTTATGGAGTTAAAAGATCCTATTGCAGTACGTTTTATTGCCGGGCTAATTGATGCTGAATTGATAGGAAATAAAGATGGGATTGTAACCGGCATCAATGAATTACACAAAGTAAAAAGGGGAGATCTTGCTTTTGTTGATCATCCTAAATACTATGATACATGTATTAATTCCGCTGCAAGTTTTATTATCATCAATAAAAAAATGGATTGCCCCGATGGAAAAGCAATGCTGATTGTGGAAGATCCTTTTGAATCATATCTCAAAGTTATCAACCATTTTCATCCGTTTAATCCTGCATCCAAAATGATAAGTGATGCCGCAACAGTTGGCGAGGGTTCTGTTATTATGCCAAATGTGTTTCTCGGAAACAATGTTCGTGTTGGTAAAAATTGTATTCTGTTTCCGAATGTTACTATAATGGATAATTGTATTATTGGTAATGATGTGATTATTCAATCCGGCACAGTTATCGGCAGCGATGCTTTTTACTATAATAAAAAAACTAGCCGTACTATTCATTATAAAAAAATGATAAGCTGTGGCAGGGTAGTAATTGAAGATAGTGTAGAAATAGGGGCTAACTGTACAATTGACCGGGGTGTAAGCAGTGATACAATTATTGGTGCCGGTACAAAAATGGATAACCTGATTCACGTTGGCCACGATACAGAAATTGGAAAAAACTGTTTGATCGCCGGACAGGTAGGTATAGCAGGTGCAACTACAATTGAAGATGATGTAATATTATGGGCGCAGGTGGGTATAAGTAAAACATTAACCGTTGGAAGAGGGGCTGTTGTTTTTGCGCAAAGCGGCGTCCCATCTTCAATTGCGGGTGGTAAATCCTATTTTGGTTCACCCGCTATTGATGCAAAAGAAAAAATGAAAGAATTGGTTTGGGTAAAAAGAATACCGGAGATATGGGAGAAAATGAAGAAAAAATTATAAGCTCAGTAGCTGAATAGCTTAATAGCTGAATAACCAATGATTAATTTAGTCTATAAAGAAACAAACCTTTTCATAAGCTTTTAATCTTACTCATCAAAATCATACGGCAGCAAATCCCCTAAATTTTTCCAACTCCAGTACCCCTGGTTAATCCAGTCTTTCTGGTCGTAGTAGTAACCGTTTAGTTTGATAGTGATCACTTCATTTAAATCAATATATGAAATTTGTGTACTGACGATTTTTGGGAAGTTAAATTTTTTGAGATACTCTGCCTCTGGTTTTTTCTTCGTATAGCTTACACTTATTTTTCTGGGGTACCAAACCTCTACTTCATGCGTACTGTCAATGAGGCCATAATAAGTAGTGTCGTAAGGTTCGGAAATTTTAATGAATTTATTTTCATCAGTTTCATCCAGCATGCTAATCAGCCAACCGTCTTCAGTTAATGTGCTGTCATAATACGAACGGAGGAAATGCAGCTTCGAACCATAATAAGCTTTCTTTCTGCTGGCAAGCCATTTCTTTTTTTCTACTTCGCTTCCTTCCATTTCAGAAAAAAGACAGAAGCCTCGGTAACTACTGATATCCGTATTATAATAATAAACAAATGTATCCAATTGGTACCGCAGGTTATAACCAAATGCTTTATTGGAAATAGCAATGGGTTCTGTTGCCAATACTCTTAACTTATTACTTTTTTTTAGAAAATAAAATTTCAACACTTCAGGGTTTTCAATGGTACAGGTGGCAGCATTAGGTGTTGTACCAATAAAATTTTCGATAAAAAATTTTCCATATTTTTCCCAACCATCTAATACTTCGTTACTGTTTTGTATCACGACTTCTTCAAGATTCTTTTCTTCACGGACCATCTGGAATTCCTCCCGATAACTATCGGGATCATTTTCTTCACCTGTTATTCTTTTAGTTATGGTTTGATAACCTGTGTAAGAAATTATCAGATCATAGCCACCGCTTTTAAGTGTCAACGTAAATTCTCCCTGTGAATTGGTAGAAGTGCCAAGCGTAGTGTTCTGGCAAAATACAGACGCTGCTTTCAGGGGTTCTTTAGTTACGGAATCTATAATACGGCCGGTAACTGTAAATTGAGCGTATGCTGTGGTTGATAAAACAAATAAGAAAGAGATAAGAAATATTTTCATTGCGGAGAATTAAGTGCTTATGGTTTTGCATTTATTGTGCCAAGGTAAAGATTGCAAGCTTTTTTAATTGTTTCTTCTAATGGAGTAAAGGAAAATCCCTTTAGCTCTTTAAGTAGTTTAGCATTTTCAAAATAAGTTTTGCTTTGAGCTACTTTAGCACTTTCTCTTGTAATCAAGGGCTTGTTCCCTGAAAACAGGGATTTAATTTTTTCCAGCCGCCAGGCAAGACTCATTAAAAATGGAGTAGCGGTTTTAGTTGGTCTTTTTTTACTAAAACCATCAGCAATGGAATTTTGTAAGTGTTGAAATTCCCAATTTTCAGCATTAACGATATACCGCTGTTCTGTAATATTATTTTCTGCAAATAAAACAATAGCTCTTGCCGCATCTTCTACACCTACAAAACCATTGATGCCGCCTGTATAAAATTGAAACTCTTCATATACTTTTTTAAAAATTGCACAACTGCTGTTATTCCAATCGCCATAACCGAGAATGGTACTCGGATTCAGTATCACTCCATTTAATCCTTCGCTGAAGCCCCGCCACACTTCTATTTCTCCTTTGTATTTACTCTTTGCGTAATGTGTATTTACTTTACTCTCTTCCCATTTTTTTTCTTCATCTACATGACCACCACCTGCTGTTCTCCCCAAGGCTGCCACAGAACTTATATAAATGATACGACGAACATTTTTTTCCAATGCAATATTTACAACATTTGCCGTGCCGTCCACATTTACATGATACATATCCCTCCGCTCTTTCTTTATAAAAGAAACAACAGCGGCAGAATGTATAACGGTATCGATTCCTTCCAATGCAACTTCAAGTGAATTAATATCGAGAATATCACCATCAACCCATTCCACTTTATCAAATAGAGCTGAGGAAATAAAGAAAGGAAGTTTGTTTGTTCGCCGGATGGCACGAACTGCATGGCCTTTTTCTATCAGTTCTTTTATTATATATGCTCCGAGAAACCCGGTTCCTCCAGTTACTAAAATCATTTACTATTGTTTAGTGTAATTATAATATCCTTTTCCAGACTTCTTACCTAAATCTCCTTTCTCAACTAAGCTTTTTTGAATTGGTGAAGGCCTTAATCGTTCAGGTTTTTCTAATTGATCAAATAATGAACAGCTCACTGCGTAATTTATATCATTACCAATCAAATCCATCAATTTAAATGGACCCATTTTAAAACCAACCGCTTCCATCAATCTATCTGTTTGTTCAAAAGAAGAAATATTTTCTTCAACCAATCTTAATGATTCAAGATAGTAAGGTCGTGCTACCCGATTAACAATAAATCCCGGAGCATCTTTGCAAAGCACCGGAGTTTTGCCCATATTTTTTGCCAGTTCAATAATTGTTTGTGTTGTTTCAGCACTTGTATAATCGGTATTCACTATTTCTACTAATTTCATAATCGTAGCAGGATTGAAAAAGTGCATCCCAATTACACGGGCCGGATTGATAACAGCTTCTGCAATTTTGGTTACAGATAAAGAAGATGTGTTGGTGGCAAATATGCTTTCACCATGATTCATTTCTGCTAATTGATTGAACAATCCGATTTTGATTTCAGGTTTTTCTATTATGGCTTCAATAAATACATCTGCTAATAAACCCTGAACATCATCTGTAAATTGAATCTGCATCAGTGCTTTACTTTTTGCTTCAGGAGTTATCTTCCCTTTTTCAACAAGTAAGAGCAGGCTTTTTTCAATATTGTTTTTTGCTTTTTCCAATACCGCTGTATTGGGTTCAAATAATACAGTGTAAATATCAGACTGTATAGCAGCTTGCGCAATGCCACTGCCCATCGTTCCTGCCCCGCAAACACATAATGTATTAATGCTCATAAAACAATTTTGAAAAAGATAAAGATAGATTATCCTTTTTATTTTAATGTCTTGCTTATCTTTAATTAAACATAGTTATTAAATGAAATACAGGCTGGTATTTATCGCACTATTTATTTCGGTTACTGCAAATACACAAACAGAAGCCTGGTGGCGTAATCTTGTACAATGGGATGGGACTACACATTGGACAAAATATATTACGTTCAGCCCGGGCTTTATGGGTGTAAATGCACTGCCCATTCCGGCAATTGGTAACGGAAGTATTGATAGTGTCACCTCACTTGCTGTTACAGGAAATTTTCATTTTTCAAAAGGCGATAATTCGCAGAACCCTGCGCTGTATGGCAATCTTTGTATTGTAAAAAATAAAGTTTCGCTGGATGCGACATTGATACCTGTTGAATGGTTTAAAATGAGCCATGCAATGAAAGAAAAAAGAAAAGTGTATTGGGAAGATTATTATCTGAAAAAGACAAGCGGCGATTTAACTGTGAATGTGGTCATTCAAATGTTTAATCACTGGAGAAAAAATATTGACCTTGCTTTCCGGTTAGGTTATCGTTATGCTACTTCGGGTGGTGTGGGTGCGGCCCGTATGACCAACACACCCGGATACTGGTTTGATATTTCAGCCGGCAGAAAATTTTCATCTTCATCTAACTGGAAATGGAATGCGATGATGGGTTTTTATGTATGGCAAACGAATAATGACCGGCCGCGGCTTTACCAGGATGATGCATACTTAACAGGATTAGGAGTTGAGATTAATAAAAATAAATTCAGGTTACAGACGGGCTTTGCTGCTTATTTCGGGTATTTTGAAGGTTACGATGATGACCCGGTTGTATATCGTTTGAACCTGGAGAAAAAGTTTAAAAATAAAAGTTTGCTGTTGCGTTTTCAGCAGGGATTGAATGACGTTCATTACAGCAGTTTTGAAACAGGTATAAAATTTAATTTTAATAAATAGAATTAATAAAAGGAATTTTGAACCACAATAGAAACATAGGCACATAGAAATACACACATAGAATTTTTATATCCTATGTGAAAACCTATGTTTCTTATGTGCCTATGTGGTTCCAAACAAAGATGTAACATAAATATTCTCCATTTAAATTTTTAAAATCATGCAATCTTCATCACCCGGAGTATTAGCAACAAAAATTCCCTCAGCTGTTTTATTTACAATCGGTGTATTATTATTCTTTATGCCTTTTGCAGAATTGAAATGTAATCAATCCGACACGAATACAGAATTAGGTGGACTTAATCTAAATCTGGGTGGTCAGATGACAGTTTCAAATACGGGTTTTGGATTGGCAATTGGAAAGGAATGGAAAATGGAAATGCATGGATTGGGCGGAATGCTGAATAGTAATAATAAATTAAATAATGAACAACCAAAACAGGACCCTAACTATTATGCAATTGCTGCATTAGCTTTAGGAGTAATTGGATTGCTCTTTTGCATCGTAAAAATGTCAGGAGCCAACTGGTTTGCAATGCTGTGCGGAGTTTTATCTTCTGCTGCATTGATTGGATTAAAATTTGACCTTGATAAAAAAGTAAAAGACCCTTCACAAGTGATGAAAAAAAATGAGAACAGCGCAGATTTGTTGGGCAATGGGTTGGATGCAATGAAGTTTGAGCTGGGTTATACATCCTGGTTTTATATTGCAGTTCTTGCTATGTTAGCAGCTGCAGTGTTTTGTTATTTACGAATGAAGAATAGCAGAGCTACCTGATGTGTAAGGTATATTGCAGAAGCGAATCTTAGTATCTTTTGAGCTAAACTTTGAGTTCTTCGTGGTTAATTGCTTAACCACAAAGTCTATGAAAAAAGGAAAACTAAGAACACAAAATATTTTTCAAATATTACAAAAACATACCTGCCTGTAAGCAGATAAACGAATGATAAACTAAACTGCACTTGTAAACTGTTTCAAAAACCTCACATCGTTTTCGCTGAACAAACGAATATCGTTAATGCCATACTTAAGTAATGCCGGACGTTCAATGCCCATGCCCCATGCATAGCCAGTGTATTTGTTGGGATCAATTCCACAGTTGCTTAATACATTTGGATGTATCATACCGCAACCAAGAATTTCGAGCCAGCCGGTTTTTTTACAAACACTACATCCTTCGCCATTACAAAGTGTGCAGCTGATATCCATCTCGGCACTCGGTTCGGTAAACGGGAAATAGGAAGGACGAAAACGAATTTTTACATCTTTACCATACATTTCTTTTACAAAAAAATACAGTGTTTGTTTGAGATCGGCGAAGGAAACATTTTCATCAATATATAATCCTTCTATCTGATGAAAGAAGCAATGGCTTCTTGCACTCACCGTTTCATTGCGATATACTCTGCCAGGGCAAATAACACGAATGGGCAGTTTGCCTTTTTCCATTTCCCGTATTTGCGTATTGCTGGTATGTGTACGCAGCAGCCAATCCGGATTTTGTTGTACATAAAAAGTATCCTGCATATCACGGGCAGGATGATGCTCTGGTAAATTGAGTGCAGTGAAATTATGAAAATCATCTTCTATTTCCGGGCCTTCGGCAACCGCAAATCCCAATCGTTGAAAAATGGAAATGATTCGGTTTCTCATTAATGTTATGGGATGTCTTGCACCAACCGGGATATCATCACCGGGCAATGTTAAGTCTATATTTGAAATTGCCGATAGCTGACTTCCGGTTGCCGACTGTTTTAGCTCTTCATACTTTACTTCTACGAATTGTTTGAATTCATTTAACAACTGTCCGGCTTCTTTTTTGTTTTCATTCGCTGCATTTTTCATTTCACCCATGATGGCTTTTACAATTCCCTTTGTACCGAGGTATTTTATACGAAATTCTTCCACGGCGGCTGAATCTGCAGCGCTGAATGTTTCAATTTCTTTTTTATATTCTTCTATTTGGTGTAACAATTGCTCCATGCGGGCAAAGATAAGCTAAGAGAAGAAAAAAGAGAGAAAGAGAAAAAGAGTTAGGTTAAGCATTCCTCCTTGCCTCTTTTTCTCTTTGAACTTTTAGCTATGTATTTATTCTTAGATTTGCGGCTATGTCAGACCACCGAAACCTTTCAGAATTTTTAGACCCGGTTAACCTTCATGAAATTTCTTTTGATGAAGCATATAAAGAAGGGCAATTAGGAAATGCAATTGATTTATACAACGAAGCATTTCCGGATATTGATGAAGCCGATATTGTGATTGTTGGGTGTGGTGAACAACGCGGCAGCGGATTAATTCATGGTCAAAGCAAAGCACCGGACATCATACGCCGCAATTTTTACCAACTCTATTACTGGCATAAAGATGTACGCATTGCTGATATTGGAAATATAAAAACAGGTTCGTTATACACCGATTCGTATGCCGCATTGCGAACAGTGGTAAAAGAAATTTTAGATGCTGGAAAAACAGTTATCATTCTCGGTGGTTCGCATGACCTTACCTTATCGCAGTACAATGCGTATGCAGAAAATAAAAAAGCAATTGAAGCTGTTTGTGTGGATGCCTTAATTGATCTGAATCTTGATTCGCCATTTAAGCATGAAAATTTTTTAATGGAAATGCTTACCGGCGAACCGAATTTTATCCGTCACTACAATCATATTGCTTTCCAGAGTTTTTATGTGCACCCCCGTATGCTGGAAACTATGGATAAACTACGCTTTGATTGTTACCGGGTGGGCAGTGTAAAAGAAAATATTGATGAGATGGAACCGGTAATACGCAACAGTAATCTATTCAGCTTTGATATTTCTTCTATTGCAAACACGTATGCGCCGTCAAATAAAATTTCACCCAACGGTTTAAGCGGTGAAGAATCTTGCTTGCTGATGCGCTACGCTGGTATGAGTCCGAATGTGGACAGCATCGGTATTTATGGTTATAATGCAGAACAGGATAAAGATGAACTGACCGCTAAACAAATTGCTCATATGCTTTGGTATGTATTAGATGGCCGTAGCCGAGGTAGTCGTGAAGCAGAGTTGAATGAAACAGATTCCTTTTCCGAATATCATACAGCCTTTGCCGAAGTAGCTACCACTTTTTTGCATAGCAAAAAAACAGGAAGATGGTGGATGCAACTACCCGATAAACGATTTATTGCCTGCAGTTATAAGGATTATTTACTAGCCAGTAGTAATGAAATACCGGAGCGGTGGCTG
>JANOFP010000221.1:0-1771 GCA_031413675.1 Bacteroidota bacterium | reverse complement strand
GCATTCTCCGCTAAGAATCCATATCCGGGATGAATCGCATCTGCGTTGGTGATTTCTGCAGCAGCCATAATATGTGCAATATTTAAATAGGACTCCGAGCTCTGTGGTTTGCCTATACAAACTGCTTCATCAGCAAATTTTACATGAAGGCTATCCCGGTCTGCGGTAGAATAAACAGCAATGGTTTTAATTCCCATTTCGCGGCAGGTTCTTATTACACGAAGTGCAATCTCACCACGGTTTGCAATTAAAATTTTTTTGAACATAATTAATAAAGTGCTAATGTGCCAATTTGCAAATATGCAAAAGAGCAGTCGTTTAGAAATAAAAAAAGCTTAACAAATAACTAAATGATGTTTTCCTTTTTGATGTTGATAATATTTTTCCGATAATTCTTGATAATTCATCCAGTTTTTCCAATAAAATTTTGCAGTCCGGATATGTAGTTGAATAGTCGCAGAGTAAAAGCCAATACTGTGTTTCGTCTGCTTCTTTAGCTGCTATTTTCATTTTATGAATAAAATCTGGTTTGCTTTCAGGGTTTTGTGCTTCCATTGAGTTAGCACCGATTGAAGTGGCCGAACGAAGCAATTGTTTTGCCAGTACATATTTTTTGAGCGATTCCAGTTGTTCGCAATAATTAATAACAGATAATGAAAACTCAATTGATTTTTTTATTAATGGGTTACTATCAATTAACTCTTTTCTCATGAGTATTAATTTGAAAAGAAGGAATGTTTAGATTTTGCACATTTGCAAATTGGCACATTTGCAAATTTTTGCTTAACTCGGTTCCACTAAAAAAAGCGGTTGATCATATTCAACAGGTGAAGCATTTTCAACCAAAATTTTTACAATCTTTCCTTTTACTTCAGCCTCTATTTCGTTAAAGAGTTTCATTGCTTCAATAATACATACCACTTTACCAGATGTTATTTCTGTTCCAACATCAACAAAATTGGGTTTGTCGGGTGCTGAACTGCGATAGAATGTGCCAATCATCGGGCTTTTAATTGTTATCGTATTTGAAGGTGCTTCGGCTTTTATAGTTTCTACTGCTGGTGCTGGTAAAAGTGCTGGAGCGACAGAAGCAGGTGCCAATGATGCAACCGGTGGATTATAAGCTGGAGTTGAAGAAAGAATCTGAGTGATATGTTCTTCTTTTTGTTTGACCGTAACCCGAAAATCTTTCTGCTCAATGGTTACCTCGCCAATGTTTGACTTGCTGACCATTTTGATCAGTTCCTGAATTTGTTTGAAGTCCATGTTTTTCAATTTTTGAAAGTGGTTTGGTATAAAACAATTTTGAGTATCGGATAGCGGGGCTAAGATAGGTAAATCAAAATCAATGCATCAATCAATTTTCATTGATTTTACCCCAAATCAGGGTAATATTAAATGAAAATGACCCAAAATCAGGCGATTTCAGGTCAAATTTTATAAAATCTAAAATTCTATGCTTTCACTCTTTCAAGGTAATCGCCAGTCTTTGTATTCACACGAATTAACTCGCCTTCATTTACAAACAAGGGCACATTTACAGTAGCACCCGTTTCCACAGTTGCCTGTTTTAAAGTACGGGTTGCTGTATCGCCTCTCATTCCGGGTTCTGTATAAGTTACTTTCATTACTATTTTATCTGGCAACTCTACACTCAGAGGTAATTCTGTTTCTGTATTGATTAGCATTGTAACTTCCTGGCCATCTTTTAAAAACTGTGGGGCATCCACCATACTTTCCTGAACGGCTACCTGCTCAAAGTTTTCGGTGT
>JANOFP010000220.1:0-9852 GCA_031413675.1 Bacteroidota bacterium | reverse complement strand
AGTTGAAATATATCTGCATGTTTTTTCAATTCAGGTACTTGTTGAATCCAGTTGGCGTAATTGCCACTGTAGCCGTGTAATAAATAGATAACCGGAAAATTAATTTTCTTCTGCTTTCTATACGAGTCAGGTTTTATCACTACACATTTAATGTCCTTCTTCATTTCATTACTGCGGACAATAATTGTATCTACAGTACCTGCGTCTGATTGCGTCAATGAAAAAAATGCAATACAAAAAATTGAAATAAATTTCATAATTGAAAGATATTAAAAAGAAAAGCATCCCGCAATCAGGGGATGCTTTTCTTTTATTTATAATAGGATTGAAAAACTAAAATGCTTTCTTTTTTTCTTCTGCTTTTTGCATGGGGTTATTTTCCTGTCCACCACCACCTCTTGGCCCACCGGCTTGTCTCCCTTTAAAAATAGAAAACTTAGAAGGTGCAGCAATTGTATTCCAACTGTTATTCGTTTCATCTATATCAGCTGTTTCTCTGTAGGGGTCCAGTTTTACAGATGCCACTTCTTTATCTTTGGTAAATGTTTTAACTACTTTACTTTCATTATATCTCCATACCTGTGCAGGAATTTTTTCTATTTCTTTCGATCCGTCTTTATAGGTCCATTCAATAATGATCGGCATAGGCAAACCACCTTTATTGCTGAAACTAACTTCGTACATATTTTTATTTGCATATTTTTCCTTCTCTTCGGCAGTCAAACCTTCGGGTTTGCTTGCAGGTATTTTTATTTCAAATTTACTGGTATCATATTTTTCTATTCCACGATCGTATCTCCAGTAAAAATCACGTAAACTGGTGTCAGCATCAGTCTTAAATACTATTTTTTTGTCATCGCGGTTTCGTATTCGGGCTATATCATCATATGCTGGTGCCACAGGCTTGGCAATAGATTGCTTTATGATTGTTTCTTTTGTTTCCGGGGCTACTGCATCTAAATCCGGCTTTGCATGTTTTATCGAATCAATCGTTATATCACAAACTTCGGTACTGTAAAACCATCCTCTCCAAAACCAGTCGAGGTCTTCGCCACTTGCATCTTCCAGTGTACGGAAAAGATCAGCCGGTTCCGGATGTTTGAATGCCCAACGTTTTGCATATTCTTTAAAAGCATAATCAAATAACTCACGACCCATAATTGTTTCTCTTAATATCGTTAAACCTGCAGCTGGTTTTGCATAGGCATTGCTACCAAACTGAATAATATTATCACTGTTGCTCATAATCGGTTCCAACTGGTCTTTTGGCAACTTCATATAATCTGTAATTAATCCTGCCGGACCTCGACTCGTTGGCATTTTATTATCCCAGGTACCTTGTGCAAGTGATTGTACAAATGAGTTTAATCCTTCATCCATCCAGCTCCATTGTCTTTCATCGCTGTTAATTATCATCGGGAAAAAGTTATGACCTACTTCATGTATTATTACACCTATCATTCCGTTTTTCGTTCTTTCTGTATAGGTTCCGTCTTTTTCTGTTCTGCCATTATTAAAACAAATCATCGGGTATTCCATTCCGCTGGCAGCTTCTATACTTTGCGCAACCGGGTACGGATACGGAATCGTAAAGTCTGAATACGTTTTAATAGTATGCGCTACAACTTTTGAAGAGTATCTTCTGTACAACGCATACGATTCTTTTAAATATCCACTCATGCACATCACTCTTTTACCGGCAATTTTTGTAGCCATAGCATCCCAAATAAATTTCCGGGAACTACCCCAGGCAAAGTCACGTACATTGTCTGCTTTAAAAATCCATGTTTTCTTTTTTTCACTCTTTTGTTTTTCTGCTGCTTTTGCTTCATCTAATGTTACTACTTCTACCGGTTCAGGTGATACTTGTGCTTTTGTCCATCTGGCTAATTGTGCCGGAGAAAGTACGGCTGCATAGTTTTGACATTCGCCGGTTGATAGGATAACATGATCGGCAGGCACTGTCATAGCCACTTTAAAATTTCCAAATGATACAGCAAACTCACCACGTCCGGTAAACTGTTGGTTTTGCCAACCTTTAAAATCACTATATACACAAAGGCGGGGATAAAATTGCGACATGGTAAAAAGATGATTACCATCTTCTGGAAAATATTCGTAACCACCCCGGCCCGCATAGATGTTGCGATCGGAAATTTTATAATTCCAGTTTAATTTGAAAATAAATTTTTGTCCGGCTTTTAAGGGTGCCGGCAATTCGATGCGCATCATTGTTCTGTTAATCGTATAACTGAGTGGCTTGCCCAATGCATCTGTTAATTTTAAAATATTAAAACCATAGCCATTATCCGATTTGTTTTCAATTATCCTATCGAGTTGTTGTGGGCTGGTCCGGTTGCTCATCTGGTTACTTGTTTGGTAGTTAGCATTGTTAACCGAGCTATGCTCGTTTTCATCCAACTGCAACCAGAGATAGCTTAACACTTCTGATGAGTTATTAAAATACGTTACGGTTTCACTTCCGTTGAGTCTCAAATTTTTTTCATCCAGTTCACATTGCATATCATAATCCACTCGTTGTTGCCAATACTTAGGTCCGGGTGCTCCTGCTGCAGTCCGGTATTCGTTTGGTGTGGGAAGTGTACTGCCCAATTGTTCAAATTGATTACCATGGTTACTGCCCGTATTATTATTTATGTTTTGTGCTGTAATGTTTGATGCAATACAAATCATAAGGAGAAGAGGAAAGAAATTTTTCATGTAATTATTTATTTTATGGAAAATATTTTTTGGACTCGTCGGGTTCAAATCTAAGGTAAATAAGCAAATACTATTTAACGGGTGAGTATGTTTTATTTAAACGGAAAACAGGAGCACGGGTAGTCATTGTTTTAGTTTGAAAATAGAAACAAGCACTGTGTTGTCATTACGAGGCTCTGCGAGGAATCTCAGAGAAATTGAAAAGGGAATGTATTTTAATTCAACAGGGGTTCTATATTTGAAGCTTCAGAGATGCTTCGTGCCTCAGCATGACAAGACTCCAATTGTTTAAATATTCTTTTAGTATTTGAAAGCTAGGACTCAAAAATGTTGAAATTCATTTTATGAATTCAAGACTCTGAGATGCTTCGTGCCTCAGCATGACAAGACTCCAATTGTTTGAATATCCTTTTTGTTTTCGAAAGATGGGACTCGAAAATGTTAAATTCATTTTATGAATTAAAGAATCAGAAATGCTTCGTGACTTAGCATTACAAGATTATTATGAAGTAGTGAAAAAAAATGAATGAACAAATAACCTCGAGTATATAATAAATCATCAAATCCTCAAAATCTTGCCATTCCTAACATGACTTCGACGGGGGGATGATTAATAATAAAATTCAAAATCGATCTGAATTTCATTTATACAAAAAAAAGCTGCTCCAAAATAAATTGAAGCAGCTTGATATGATTTATTAACAAGGATTTTTTAAAACGCTTTTTTCTCCATTGCCTTTTGCATAGGGTTAATACCTGGTGCAGGCGTTACGCCTTGTTTTTGTTTAAATACTTTGAACTTGCTTGGCTCTTTTATACTTCCATATGTATTATTGCTTTCATCTATATCAGCCGTTTCTTTGTATGGATCTAATTTTACAGATGTCACTTCTTTGTCTTTCACAAAAGTTTTAATCACTTTCTTTTCGTTCTTACGCCAAACCTGCGCAGGAATTCTTTCTATTTCTTTTGTTCCGTCTTTATAGGTCCATTCAAGAATAATAGGCATTACTAAACCGCCTTTATTGCTAAAAGTAATTTCATACATATTTTTATCAGCATATTTCTGTCTGCCTTCTTCATCCAATGCTTCTGTTTGTGCTTTTATTAGCATAGCATATTTCGTAGTATCATATTTTTGATTTTCTCTAGCGTAATCCCAGTAAAAATCACGAAGCGATTTATCTTTATCGGTTTCAAACTCAATATTCTTGTCCTGTTTATTGCGAATTTTTGAAAGGTCTTCAAAAGAATTTACTTGTGGCTTTTGTAATGGCCTGTAAACAATCGTATCATTAAGTTGAGCAGGTATTGCAGTTACATCAGCTTTTGCATGGCGGATGGTATCAATCGAAATATCGCAAGCATCTGTTCCATAGAACCAACCTCTCCAAAACCAATCGAGGTCTTCGCCAGTCGCATCTTCAATTGTGCGGAATAAATCAGCTGGTGTTGGATGTTTAAAAGCCCAGCGTTTTGAGTACTCACGGAATGCATTGTCAAATAATTCACGACCCACAATTGTTTCCCGCAATATATTTAAACCTGTAGCAACTTTATCATAAGCATTTGCTCCAAAGTTGATGATGTTTTCAGAATTGGTCATAATAGGTTCCAATTGATCTTTTGACATTTTCATATAATCGGTAATTGTAAAGGGCGGACCACCACGTGAAGGATATTTGTTATCCCAAAGTTCCTGTGTCAGATATTGCATATAAGAATTTAATCCTTCATCCATCCATGTCCATTGTCTCTCATCGCTATTAATAATCATTGGAAAAAATGTATGACCTACTTCGTGAATGATAACCAGAATAGCAGCGTTTTTTGCATTTTCATTATAGCTGCCATCTTTTTCTGCCCGACCGGGGTTAAAAGAAATCATCGGATACTCCATTCCCTGGTTTCCTTCTACACTTATGGCAACCGGATATGGATATGGTATAGAAAATTTGGAATAGGTTTTTATTGTATGCGCAACTGCTTTGGTAGAAAACTTACTGTAAATAGGGTATGCCTCTTTTGCATAATAACTCATTGACATTACTTTTTTACCCATTACATCTGTTTGCATTGCATCCCAAACAAATCTCCTGGAGCTGGTCCATGCAAAGTCCCGGACATTATCAGCCTTATAAATCCATGTTTTTTTATTCGTACTTTTTCCACCGGATCCTGCGGATTGTTTTGAAGCATTCAGCGCTTCGTCCAGTGTTACAATTTGCACTGGCTCTGTAGCCGTTTTTGCTTTATTCCATCTTGTCATCTGTGTTGGAGAAAGAACCGCTGCATAATTCTGACATTCTCCTGTACCGCCAACTATATGATCGGCAGGTACCGTCATTTGTACTTTAAAATTTCCAAAGCTTAACGTAAACTCACCTGTACCGGTGAACTGATGATTCTGCCAGCCTATTTCATCACCATATTTACACATACGTGGATACCATTGCGTAATTGTGTAGTTATTATTATTGTCTTCAGGAAAATTTTCATAACCTCCTCTTGCACCACCAAATCGTAGAAAGTCTCCTCGATTTGCCAATTTATAATTCCAATCAAGTTTAAAAGAAATTTTTTGCCCGGGTTTTAATGGGGTTAGAAGATCAACTTTCATCATCGTTTTATTAATAACATAATTGAGAGGCTTGCCAAGTGCATCCGTCAATTTTGTAATATTAAATCCATAACCATTGTCAGTTCTTCTTTCTACGGCACGGTCAAGCAATTTATCGGTTGCCTGTGAACCCATCGGGTTTATGTTTTGATAGTCTGCATTATTTTTAGTGCTATGCTGGTTTTCATCCAACTGCAACCATAAATAGCTTAATACATCAGGGCTATTATTAAAATAGGTAATGGTTTCGGAGCCAGTCAATTTATTATTGACTTCGTCCAATTCGCATTTGATGTCATAGTCTGCCCGCATCTGCCAATACTTGGTACCGGGTGCACCACTTGCTGTGCGGTATTCATTTGGTGTAGGCAACGTAGTTCCCAACTGCTCAAATTTATTGGCATGGTTACTTGCTGAATTGTTTTGAATGTTTTGTGCCAAAGTAATATTGGCTAATACAAAAAATACATTGAGAAATAATAAAATCCGTTTCATTTTGTTTTGTTTTTTATAAATATCAGAACCTTGTTTACTTATTTGCTAAAAACTAATTTTAAAATGGCCATCTTTCAATGGCTGTAATTAGCCCGACACTAAATGCACATGCTGATGCGAATATTGCCCATTCTCTTCTGTTTACTTTTATAATATTGAGAACAATATATGCCAAACTTAATATCAACAGTACTACTATTATTTGTCCGGCTTCCAACCCAAGGTTAAAGCCAAACAACCCCCAACCCAAACTCTGATCACTTGCCAATGCCATGCGGATATTATTTGCAAAGCCTAAACCATGAATCAGCCCAAAGAACAAAGCAAGAAAATAATTGATACGGATACTCTTAGGTGTAAATTTTTTTTGAAATAAATTGCTGAACGCAGTAATAACAATGGTGCAGGGAATTAAAAATTCTACCCATTTGCTGCTGATAGTTACCAATTCTTTTACACTTAGAAATAAGGTGAGAGAATGACCGATGGTAAATGCTGTAATTAAAACAAGAACCTGTTTCCAGTCTTTCAATATATAAATTGCAGCAAGAGCCAGAATAAAAAGCTGATGATCCATCGCCTCTTTACTGATAATGTGTCCCCAACCAAATTTGAAATAAAATGAAAAATCACTCATATAAAAAATCGAATGATTGCCGTTTGAATAATTTTAACAGGCAACCCGAACAAGGCATCAAAATAAAGCAGAGTTTTGTGGTAGAAAAAAATAATTTGCTTAATGGTAATATTGCTCTATAAATGGTGGACAATTCCGGTATTGAGCCTCGGATTGTTTTTAAATCCGGTGAATACCGCATCAAAGGTTAATACTACGGAAATAAAGATTCACCCAATTCATTTAAGTACGGTGGAAATTGTACATAATGCCGCTGATAAAAATTTGGAAATTACCTGTAAAATTTTCAGGGATGATTTTGAAACTACGCTTACAAAGACTAACAATAAAGTAAGGGTAGATTTAACGAATGAGAAAAAAGAATCGGATAATAATAAACTCATTTCAAATTATATCAACAATCATCTTGTTATTACTTTGGATGGAAAACCGGTTACCTTAAGCTTTGTTGGTTTTGAAAAAGAAGATGTTGTAATTTATTCTTATTTAGAAGTGCCCAATATTGTGTCGGTAAAAAAAATTTCAATCACAAACAGTCTTATGCACGATCTATTTGATGACCAGATTGAAATTGTACATGTAATTGTAAATGGAAACAGGAAAAGTACAAAGCTGGAGTATCCGGCGAAACAGGTGGACTTTGAGTTTTAAGTTTGTGCTTATTTAAGCAATCCGATAGAAAAATAGAAATTGCTGAATGATAAAATTCTCAACTATTTTTAGAAATATTAAAATATAAACGAGCTTACCAACTACCTGCAACTATTCCAGTCCTTCACGTAACGCCGCACTTATTTTCACCATCACTTTATCTATCCGATGACCGTCCATATCAATTATTTCTATGGCAAAGCCTTTCCATTCAAATTTTTCACCGGTCTTGGGTATATGTTCCAACTCATGTAAAATAAAACCTGCCAGTGTATCAAATTCATGTTCACCTTCATTCATCCATTCCGCTTTTTCAAATCGTACTAAAAAATCATAGAAAGGAATTTGACCATCCACCAGGTAGCTTCCATCATCCCGCAAAATAATTTCATAATCGGCTACATCGGGTTGTGGCATTTCACCAACGATGGCTTCCAATATATCATTGATGGTTATCATACCCAGCACACTTCCATATTCATCTACAATAAAGCAAGTATGAATTTTTGATTCTTTAAATTTCTCCAGAACCTGGTACGGCGAATTATTTTCCGGAACAAATAATGCCGGCTGCATAATTTCTTTAAACAAAGTCATATCATCTGTTACATACAAATCTTTTATCGATACAACACCTTTCAGGTTGTCAATATCACCATCGCAGATCGGATAAACTGAATGTGTTTCTTTTAAAATTTTTTCTTTAATCTTTTCTTCAGAATCATTTACACCAAACCAAACAATATCACTTCGGTGTGTCATCAGAGATGTAATATTCCGATCACCGAGATGAAATACCCGTTCAATAATTTCCTGTTCAGCTTCATCAATCGTTCCGGCTTCGGCCCCTTCGGTAATCATGGTTTTAATTTCTTCTTCTGTTATTGCATCATCACTGCTTTTTTTAATATTAAATATGCGAAAAAAAACAAGGCTTATTTTATTCAATAACCACACGATCGGATGCGTAAACCTTGCAACAGCTTTCACCGGCCCGGCAACGGCTTTGGCAATTTTTTCTGCTTTTAATAATCCAATTTGTTTAGGAATTAGCTCTCCAAAAATGATCGTAAGAAAAGTGACGATGACTACAACTATTCCCAGTGCAATATTTTCAGCATAGGGTTCCAGAAAAGAAATTTTTGCAATCATCGGCGACAATGACACACTGAATCGTTCTCCAGAATACACACCGGTTAATATTGCAATCAGCGTAATCCCGATTTGCACAGCAGATAAAAAAACTTCCGGAGAGTTTGCAAGTTCCAGTGCTTTACGTGCCCTTTCATCGCCTTGCTCAGCCATACTTTCCAGTCGTGATTTTCTTGCTGAAACAAGTGCGATTTCACTCATTACCAGAAGTGCGTTAATAAAAATAAGAAAGAGCAGTATAAATAATTCCATTTAGTATTCAGATTGTTTACCGAAGATAATGATTCCGTAGCGCTTATTAAAAAAACGGGAGACAAGAAACCCGATAAACAAACCGACTAAAGAGCCACAGATAACATCAAGCGGATAATGTACTCCGATATATACCTGTGCATACCCTATTAAAGCAGGCCAAAGAAAAATTAGTTTAAACCATCTGGAAGTAAAATGATTTTTTAATGTAAAAAAAGCAAATGCAGTCATGCCAAAATGATTGGCTGCATGATTACTGATAAAACTAAATCCGCCACCACATCTGTTAAGAACCAAACGTACCTGGGTATAAAAATCGGGATCCATACATGGGCGCAGGCGTTCAAAATTATATTTGAATAGATAAGTACCCGTCATATCGGTTAATGAAACAGTGCAGATAAAAAACAAAGCCCACCACCAGGCATTTTTAAAATTCAGTGTGATGAATACAAATAAAAAAATATAGAGTGGTGCCCAATGCAACGATTCCCGCATAAAGGGAAGTATGCTGTCAAAAAAAGAATTAGTCCATTCGCTGTTAATTTTTTTAAACAACCAGCGATCGGAGTCAAGTATTCTATTTAAAAAAATTTGTAGCATTGTTGGTGGTTGCAAATGTAATACAGTAGAGGCAAAACAAGAGGATTGAAAGATTGGATAAACTCCCGATTTAATTTTACTTTGCATTCCTCAAAACCATGTTCTGAAATATGTTCACCCGTTTTAAAATACCAAAAACAATTCGCTGGGTGATAAACCTGTTCCTGATTTTTCTTTTAATTTTCACTTTGTACCGGTTGGTTATTTTTTTCGCATTTAAACCGGCTTCTTTTTCTTTTACAGAGGTACTTCCCTCTTTTATTATGGGACTACGGTACGATCTTCGATGGATTTCAATTGTATTACTACCAATTGTTTTACTAAGTATGAAACGGGAGTGGTCGCCATTTTTTTCGGCTAGAAATAAAATAGGGTGGACATGGTATCTGGCAATTATTACTTTTCTTCTTTTCTTCTTTTTTGCAGCAGGATTTGGAAATTTTTCTTACAATCATACGCCGCTTGATGCCGGAGCTATGAATTTTGCAGAAGATCCGGGCATTTCATTACAAATGATGTGGCAAACGTATCCGTTAGTTTGGATGATACTGGGATTAATAATAGCCGTGCTCTTATTCCGGTGGATGTATCATAAAAGTCATTGGCAGGTGATAAAGAGCACAGACGGAAAAGGGATTCCTTACCGTCGAAAATATTTTACAATAGCTGCTTTTATTCTTTGTTTATTTATATACGGTAGTTTAACGTGGTCGCCGTTAAA
>JANOFP010000219.1:0-8773 GCA_031413675.1 Bacteroidota bacterium | reverse complement strand
CTTTTGTAAAGCGTTTCAATCCCAACAGGATCATACGGTGTTCGTCTCCATCTGCAAACGCATTGATGGCATCTTTACCAAACTTATTTACTTTATCAGCCGCATCATATAAATACGTACGCATAATATCTGCCTGTATGCGACAGGCTGCTTCACCATTTTTATCTGTCATTTTCATTACACGCAGCATTACGCTTTCTGCATTATAAGTTTGTATTGCCATGTCTGCTATATTCATCAATACTTCCTGTTCGGTATCTATTTTCATCATTAGCTTTTGTACTGCAGCACCCGAAGTCATTAAAATTGCTTTTTTAAGATTTGCAACTAATTTTTTCTCTTTTGCAAATGGAAGATCGTCATCGCCGCCAAAATCCGGAATGCTCATCAACTCTTTTGATACTTCCATTGCAGGACCCATCAGGTTTAATCTTCCCTGCATTGCTCTTTTCAATGTCATATCCAAAGTAAGTAAACGATTAATTTCGTTAGTGCCTTCATATATTCTGTTGATTCTTGAATCACGATAAGCCCTCGAAGCATTATACTCTGCACTAAAGCCATTGCCACCATGTATCTGCACACCTTCATCCACTACATAATCCAATGCTTCACTGCCATCTACTTTCAGCATGGCACATTCTATTGCATATTCTTCGGCGCCGCCAAGCAATGCTTCGTTAAATGCTTTACCTTCTTCAAACAATTCATGTTCTTTATCAGTTATCAATTGAGCCGTTCTGTACAAGGCACTTTCGGCAACAAAAACTTTGATTGCCATTTCTGCTAACTTATATTTTATAGCACCAAAATTTGCAATCGGCTGTTTGAATTGTTCTCTTGTTTTTGCATAGACGATAGAATCCGTTAGACTACGTTTTGAAGCTCCAATAGCAGCAGCAGCCAATTTCAACCGACCAATATTTAAAATATTGAATGCTATCTTATGTCCTTTACCAATTTCTCCTAATAAATTTTCAACCGGCACTTTACAATCCTGAAAATATAATTGAACAGTCGATGAACCTTTGATCCCCATCTTATGTTCCTCTGGCCCTTGTGTAAATCCTTCCGTTCCTCTTTCAATAATAAATCCGGTAAAATCTTTGCCATCTACTTTTGCAAATACAGTATATACTTCTGCAAAACCGCCATTGGTAATCCAGCATTTCTGTCCATTTAAAATATAATGTTTACCATCATCACTCAGTTTTGCTGTTGACTTTGCACCCAAAGCATCGCTTCCACTATTTGGTTCTGTTAATCCATAAGCACCTGCCCATTCACCGGTTATCAATTTTGGGATATATTTTTTCTTTTGCTCCTCTGTACCAAAATATAATATTGGTAATGTACCAATGCCTGTATGCGCAGCAATAGCAACAGAAAAAGAATGGCCGGCACCGAGATATTCATTTACAATTGTAGAAGTAACAAAATCTTTCCCCAGCCCACCAAACTCATCGGGAAAAGAAACAGAAAGCAAACCTTGCTCTCCGGCTTTATTCACTAAACTTTTCATTAATCCCGGCTCCAGGTTATCAATCCGATCAATGTTTGGATAAATTTCTAAATCCAAAAACTGATTACACATTTCTTTAATCATCAATTGTTCTTCAGTAAAATCTTCCGGGATAAAAGTATCAAAAGGGGAAGATTCTTTGATTAACCACTCACCACCTTTTAGTACAGCAGCTTTTTTTACTTCGGTGCTCATGTTTTATTATTTTTAAAAGTTTAAAATTTTATATGTTGAATTAAGCGAATAAATTTCTTACGATTCATACCTGCGGTTATTTCAAATTATCATATACAATCTTCAACACTTCTTTACACACATCTATTTTATCTGCGGGTACAGAGTCCAATGCTTCATTCAATGTTTCTTCAGCAAGCCCCATGGTTTCTTCCTGTAATTTCAATGAATGTTTTGTAACAAATATTTTATTAATGCGCCGGTCAGTATCTGAAGCAACACGTTTTACCAAATCTAATTTTTCTAAATTATCCACTAATCTAGTTATGCTTGGTTTATCACGATAGGTAGCATTGCACAATTCCTGCTGGCTGATGCCATCTTGCTTCCATAAGTGATAGAGCACACTCCATTGTTCGATTGTAATATTGAGGCTGGCGTTATTAAATTTTTTCTGCAATCTCCTGGCAATAGCAGTCGATGCTTTGCCGGTAACAAAGCTGTAGAGTTCTCCTTTTTTAAATTGGTTGTTTGGCATATAGTTGTTTATACAACTATTCAAAATTAACTATAACTTTGAAGCTGCCAAATATTTTTTTAAATAAAAATTTTTAACCCGTTTGGAGCCGCAATTTATTAATTACAAAAATTCAAGAATTGGGTGGTATTGCTTTGGCAGGGGCTCAAAGCCGGTTATTTGTTTTCATGGCTATGGAGAAAATGCCAAGGCTTTTTCTTTTTTAGAAAAACAAGCCGGGAATGATTTTAGTTTTTACGCTATTGACCTGCCCTTTCACGGTAAAACGGAATGGAATGAAGGATTGAATTTTCAATGGGAAGATTTACGGGAAATAATTTCTGAAATAGCAAAAGACAAAAAACAAATCTCAAATAACAAAATAACCCTCCTCGGGTTCAGTCTGGGAGGGAGAATAGCATTAAGCCTTTACCAGGCCATTCCGACACAAATTGAAAAAGTTGTTTTGTTGGCACCAGATGGATTGAAAGTAAATTTCTGGTATTGGCTCAGCACACAAACTTGGATTGGTAATAAATTATTTTACGCTACAATGAAAAACCCGGGCTGGTTTTTTAGTTTTTTAAAACTGCTGAACAAAACAGGGATTGTAAATGCAAGTATATTCAGATTTGTAAAATACTATATTGATAATACTGAAGTAAGACATGAGTTGTATAACCGTTGGACTTCATTAAGAAAACTAAAGCCCGATTCATCCATAATAAAATCTTTTATCAAGCAGCATAAAACAGCCTTCAGATTCGTATATGGAAAACACGATCGGATTATTCTTTCAAAAATTGGTGAAAAGTTTCAGCAAGGGATTGAAGATTACTGTACCGTTACAGTTATTGAAAGCGGGCATCAGGTATTGCATGAGAAATATACTGCTGATATCGTTGCCCAATTGATTAGCTGACCTGTACCGAAGCTTCACTCAATACTTTTTTCACTACTGCAATAATCTTCTCTCCTTTCTCCTTTATCTGTTCATCTGTCCATAATAAACTAATAGCAGAAGAAATACAGCGGCTCATAACTGCATCGCTTGCACTAAAATCTTTATTAGCTTGTTGTATTAGTTTTTCTTTTAGCTCCGCTGAATACGCATTTAACGCAACTGAATTTTTTAAATGGTCCCATTTGCGGATATAGTGCCAGTTATTATCGTACCAGTAAAAATTGCCTGCCAATATTCCCTGTGCTTTTAATTCATTAACCACGGCTCTTGTTATTTCTTCAGTTGGTAAAAACCAGCTTAAAAAAGAACAACTATCGCCGGCCGGGTCAGGTATTCTTCTAAAAGAAATTTCCGGTACCTGCGATAAAATATTTTTTAAAATAGATTGATTTTTTTTCTGAATAGAAAGAAATGTATCCAGTTTCCTTATTTGTGCCAGCCCAACTGCTGCATGTAATTCTGATATGCGAAAATTATAACCGATAAAGGGATGAAGGTCTGCACCCCGATCCACCCCTGTATGATCATGTCCATGATCGGTATATCCGTCACACTTTATATACACATCTTCATTGTTTGTCATTACCACACCACCTTCGGCGCAGGTTATTGTTTTTACAAAATCAAAACTAAAAGTACCTGCATCGCCAATAGTGCCCAACATTTTACCTTTATATCTTCCACCGATACTCTGACAGGCATCTTCCAGCAAAATCAATTTATGTTCTTTGCAAATCGAAAGCAATGCATCCATATCGGCCATGCTACCGCACATATGTACGGGCATGATACATTTTGTTTTTGATGTAATAGCTTTTTTTACAGCATCAGGATTTAAGGTAAGTGTATCATCCACATCTACCATTACCGGAACAGCACCCACACTCAGCACCGCTTCAAAGCTTGCAACAAATGTAAATGACGGCATTATGATTTCATCGCCAGCTCCAATACCGAGTGCAGCCATAGCAGTAGTTAATGCAGAGGTGCCACTTGAAGTAAGTTGAGCATATGTACTTCCAAAAGTGCTGCAAATAGCAGTTTCCAATTCTTTGCTTTTCCAGATTCCTTTGCGGGGTGCATCAAAACCATACCGCATCAAAATTCCGGTTTCTAATACATCATTTACTTCTTTGCGTTCTTCGGCGCCCCAGAGTTCGTAACCAGGCATAGTCTTTTCTGAATTTAAAATTTCAAATTAATTATATGCAAAGGTAATTGATTCAATTTTTAGCAGGCAACCATTCCATCGGCGGAACCTGTGTGGGATTCTTATAATAATTATTCTTTAAACTATCACACCAGCCATTCGGATTGTTATTAAAAGACTTACTGCTAAAATAAATGCTACCCTGTACATTGCTATATTGTCTTAATCGTTTTATTTGATTAGGTAGTTCATCTGGCTTTCTCCAGGCTGCATTTGTTGGAGATGTACCCGATGCCCGGTAAATACCATGCCCGATATATAAATGACGACCGAAAGAATTTTTACTCCACCAGTCTAATAATTTTACATAATCAATTTTATCATGTCCGATTTCTAAATATAATTGCGGTGCTACATAATCAATCCATTTTTCTTTTAGCCATAATAAAATATCGGCATATAAATCATCATAATTGGTTTGCCCGGCTTTACTATCGCTGCCTCTCGAATCTTTTTCTTTGTTTCTCCAGACACTAAACGGGGATATCCCAAACTGTACATACCCTTTTTCTCTTTTTATAACAATGCTGATAGCTTTGATAATCGTATCAACATTACTTCGGCGCCAGTCTTCTTTATTTAATTTACTTTTTGAATTGAGATAGGAAATAGAATCAGGAAATTCTTTTCCGGTAATGCGGTAGGGGTAAAAATAATCATCTATGTGAATAGCATCAATATCGTATCGGTTTACAATATCCCGTACCACATTTACAAAAAATTGTTGCGCATCTTTATTAGCAGGGTCAAAATATTTTTTATCGCCATATTCCAAAAACCACTCTGGATGTAATTTGGTTATATGGGATGGCCCGATAGAGGATGCACCTATTTTAAAATCGGCACGATACGGATTAAGCCATGCATGAAATGCAAATCCTCTTTTTTTCGCTTCCTCAATCATAAACTGCAATGGATCATAAAATGGAACAGGTGGTTTGCCTTGTGTGCCGGTGAGCCACTGACTCCAGGGTTCATAAGGAGATGGATAAAACGCATCAGCAGCGGGTCGAACCTGCACAATGACAGCATTCATTCCGTTGGCTTTATGCATGTCTAATTGCCGGATATATTCATTTTTTTGACTGTCCACATTCAACATACCTTTTAGCGGCCAGTCAATATTATCAACCGATGCAATCCATACACCCCGAAATTCATATTTTGGTTGAGTAAATAATAAAAGTGATATAAATGTATAAGCAAAAGTCAGAATTATTTTTTTCAGCATGATGGGTTTCCTATTTGAATATTGAAGTTAAGGCAAATGGGAATTAGGTATTTGTAAACATGTCAAATTTTTAAGTATCTTATCTTTTTTATAATAAAAATAAAAAGCTTAATAACTATAATAAATAAAAATGAGATAAAGTTTGTCTCTTTCTTTAAAACATAAATAATGAAAGTAATAACCGGTAATACGGAATTTTTCAAAAACATTCCTCAAATTAAATATGAAGGATTGGAAAGTAATAATCCATTAGCCTACCGATGGTATGATGAAAATAAAAAAATAGCAGGTA
The DNA here is from genome assembly GCA_031413675.1 of Bacteroidota bacterium. Lineage (GTDB taxonomy): Bacteria > Bacteroidota > Bacteroidia > Chitinophagales > Chitinophagaceae > VBAR01. The sequence goes on along the minus strand of JANOFP010000219.1, from coordinate 2,863 downwards.
AACCACTGAAGGATCATCTTCGCTTTGCATGTGCTTACTGGCACAGCTTCTGCGGCAATGGTGCCGATCCGTTTGGTGCGCCAACACATCCGCATCCATGGGATGTAAAAACAGATGCAGTAGGAAGAGCAAAAGATAAAGCCGATGCTGCATTTGAATTTATCACAAAACTGGGGTTGCCTTATTATTGCTTTCATGATGTAGATGCTGTGGATTACACCAGTGATGTAAATGAAAATGACAACAGGCTAAAAGCGATTACTGCATATTTAAAAGAAAAACAAAAGGCAAGTGGAGTAAAATTATTATGGGGAACTGCTAATTTATTTTCTAACCCAAGATATATGAATGGTGCCGCTACAAACCCTGATTTTCATGTACTGGCTCATGCCGGTGCACAAGTAAAGGCCGCATTGGACGCAACAATCGAATTAGGTGGTGAAAATTATGTGTTCTGGGGCGGACGTGAGGGTTATATGAGTTTGCTGAACACGGATATGAAAAAAGAAAAAGAACATCTTGCAAAATTTTTACATATAGCAAAAGATTATGCAAGAAGAAATGGTTTTAAAGGGACTTTTTTTATAGAACCCAAACCCTGTGAGCCAAGTAAGCATCAATATGATTATGATTCTGAAACTGTGATTGGCTTTCTTCGCCAGTATGATTTGCTCAATGACTTCAAGCTGAATATTGAGGTAAATCATGCTACACTTGCCGGTCACACATTTACTCACGAATTACAAGTTGCTGCCGATGCAGGAATGCTTGGCAGTATGGATGCTAACCGCGGCGATTATCAGAATGGCTGGGATACCGACCAATTTCCCAATGATATTAATGAGTTGACAGAAGCAATGATGGTATTACTTGAAACTGGTGGTTTCGGTGGTGGGGGAATAAATTTTGATGCAAAAATTCGCCGCAATTCAACAGATATGGAAGATTTATTTCATGCTCATATAGGAGGTATAGACACATTCGCAAGAGCATTAATTACAGCGGATGCCATTTTACAAAAATCAGATTATAGAAAAATAAGAGCAGATCGTTACGCTTCTTATGATAATGGAAAAGGAAAAGAATTTGAAGAGGGAAAACTGACATTAGAAAACTTAAGAGAATACGCAACTGCAAATGGCGAACCTAAAGTAAAAAGTGGAAGACAGGAATTCATTGAAAATATTATCAACAGATTTATCTAAACAAACACTTCTGATTAAAACCGGATAACCGGAACTAAAACTAACTCTGATATGGAAAATTTTCTCGGCCCGGTAGATTGGATTTTTGTTATCCTTTATTTATTAGTCATCGCTGGCATTTCAATTTGGTCAATAAGAAAAAGTAAAGAATCTGCATCCGATTATTTTCTTGCAAACCGGAATCTTGGATGGTGGGTAATTGGCGCATCTATACTTGCATCTAATGTCGGTTCGGAACATATCGTTGGACTTGCAGGCTCTGCAGCAAATTCCGGAACAGTTCTTGGCCATTATGAATTACATTCTTATATCGTTTTGATTTTAGGTTGGGTTTTTGTTCCTTTTTATATGCGTAGCATGGTTTATACAATGCCTGAGTTTTTAGAAAGAAGATTTAATCCGCAATCAAGAAGATTATTGTCCATCATTCAACTTTTAAGTTATGTAATTACCAAGGCATCTGTCACCATTTTTGCAGGTGCATTAGTATTTAATCAGTTTCTTGGAGTTGATTTCTGGACGGGTGCAATTATTCTAGTTACGGTAACAGGAGTATATACCGTAATGGGCGGCTTACATGCGGTTATGTACACCGAAGCTATTCAGGCAATCGTTTTATTATTTGGTTCTGCAGTATTATTATTTTTTGGATTAAGAGAAGTAGGTGGTTGGGATAATTTAATTGCTACATTACCAAAAGAAAAATTAAATATGTTCCCACCACTAAACGATCCGGAATTTCCATGGCTGGGAATATTAATCGCATCGCCTATAGTTGGGTTATGGTATTGGTGTACTGATCAGCATATCGTTCAGCGTTGTCTTGCTGCAAGAGATGAACGCCAGGCAAGAAGAGGAACCATCTTTGCAGCGTTTTTAAAACTATTACCGTTTTTCATATTTCTTATTCCCGGATTGATTGCTTATAAAATGTATTCCGAAGGAAATTTAGTATTACCACTTAACGAAAATGGTAACGCCGATTTTAATGCAGCCTTTCCAGCATTGGTAAAAAAAATAATGCCATTGGGTTTAAGAGGTTTGCTTGCTGGTGGTTTACTGGCAGCTTTGATGAGTTCCCTGGCATCGGTATATAATGCATGTTCTACGTTATACACTATGGATATTTATAAAAAGCAAAAACCGAATGCATCAGAAAAAGAATTGGTAAGAGTGGGTCGGATAGCCACTGTGGTAATTGTGATATTAGGCATGGCATGGATACCTATGATGGGAAAAATAGATTCCGGGTTGTATAATTACTTACAAAGCGTTCAATCTTATTTAGCGCCGCCAATAGCCGCCGTATTCTTACTGGGCGTATTTTTTAAGCGCCTTAATGGAAAAGGAGCTTATGCAGCAATGGTTGTTGGTTTTATTTTAGGAATATTAAAACTTACATTACAAATGTTTCAGAAAGATTTACCGGCAGATGGAATGCTGCATAGTTTTGCAACTATCAACTTTCTTTATTTTTGCATCTATTTATTCCTGTTCTCTATTGCTTTAATGGTTGTGGTAAGTTTGATGACTCCAAAACCAAGTGAAGAACAAATTAGTGGTTTAACTTTTGCGACTACAGTGGCAGGAGACAGAGCCGCAAGCCGGGCAAGCTGGAATAAAGTGGATGTTATCCTTTCATTAATTGTGATTGCTAT
>JANOFP010000218.1:0-6685 GCA_031413675.1 Bacteroidota bacterium | reverse complement strand
CTGGTGGCTGGCCGGGTTATCATACATTTCTTGCCCGCAATGCAGATAAAGACCTGACTTATGTAATACTTTCCAACAACAGCTCCAATTCTTCAGTTCTTGGCAATACGTTACAGTATATCATGGCCGGAAAAGAAATAGTAATGCCGTCTGAACATAAAGAAACCATGATGGATTCAACAGCAATGGATGTATTTACCGGAATCTATAAAACGCCGAATGAAATAAGACTGGAAAGAAAAGGTGCGAAGCTGTTCCGTATTTTACCGAATGGATCTTCGCTGGAACTGAATCCTGAATCAGCCAATAAGTTTTTTTACAGCGATGGCAGCGACAGGCAAATTGAATTTGAAATGGATGCTGAGAAAAAGATTACAAAGGCATGGTTCATTTCCTTTGGTATAAAAACAGAAATGAAAAAACTGTAACCTGTGTGTTCCCTAACTTAAAACTTAGTACCTAAAACATATAACCTTTTATGGAAATACATGCACACACCCACACCCCAAGAAAAAAATGGACCCATTATTTCTGGGAGTTTTTAATGTTATTCCTCGCTGTATTCTGTGGATTCATGGCGGAAAACCAAAGAGAACATTTTGTTGAAAAGCACCGGGCAAAGGAATATGCAAAGAGCCTGCTGAATGATTTGGTAGGTGACACAATTAAAATAAACGCAGCTATTCAGTATGCAATATGGGCCGTATCCCGGATTGATACGCTTCAGCAAATAGGCGATAGTATCACCAGTTATAAATCTGTTCCGGGCAGGTTTTATTATTATAGCAGTTCGGCAACTATCAGCCCTTTTTTGGATTGGAACAGGGCATCTTTAAACCAAATAATAAACTCCGGCAATATCCGGTATTTTAAAAACACTGAACTGATTAAAAAAATAAGCGATTACGAAAGGATAACCCTGATAATAGATGAACAGATGGATGAAGACCGGACGTCCAGGCGAAAATCCAAAGAACTTCGAAATGAAATTTTAATAAGCCGGTACTTCAGCCTGTTTTCTTCTCCCCGGTATCAGCCGGTAACAGATTCAGTACTGAAAAAGACTTATCCCATACAGGCAACCAATCCGGGAGGGTTAGAAAATTTTTTAAACAGTTATCAAAACCGGAAAGGCAACCTGTATGATTTACATTATAACACTATTCCCGAAAGCCGGGCTACAGCATTCCAGCTGATTGAATTATTAAAAAAAGAATATCACCTGAAATAAAATATTATGGAAGTACATGCTCACACCCATACAGCTCTCGACCCCGGTAGCCACCGGGGCAGGAAAAAATGGACGCATTATTTCTGGGAGTTTCTCATGTTGTTCCTTGCTGTGTTCTGCGGATTTTTAGCAGAATACCAATTGGAGCATAAGATTGAAAACAACCGGGAGAAACAATACATGCAGTCGATGCTGAAGGATCTGGAAAAGGATACGGCTTCCATTAACAAGGCTATAGCAGGCAACACCAGTATACTTAAAGGGCTTGATACTTTACTGAGCCTGATAGCGTCAGCAGAGAATGACAAAGTGAATCAAAAAAATCTTTTTCTCTATTCTGTTAAATACACCTATTGGTTCTTCACAGTGGAGTTTTCCGATTTAACCATTTCTCAGTTGAAGAATGGCGGCGGTTACAGGCTTATTAAAAACAAAAGGGTAGCTGCGGGAATTGCTGAATATGCGCAGGGGTTGGAGTTTTGCCGGTACCAGTTCTCTGAATTAAACCAGTATTTTCATAAATACGAAGAAACGCAGAAAAAAATTATCAACTGGCCTCTTGCCAAAAAAGCATATGACTGGCTGAATAAGAATATGACGAATATGCTCCGGCCGATGGAGGAAATAGAACAACTCGTTCTCGCAGGAAACTATATTCTTCCCAATACTTCCGGGTATCTACCTCAATATTATAGCGAAATACTTTTTTATTCATCCGCTATGGAGAATTTGCATACCTATTTCGAAAAACAAAAACAAAAAGCTATTTCACTCACTCAATTGATCCGGGAGTATTACAAATTTAAAAATTAGACATGGAAGTACATGCACACACTCATACGCCACGCAAAAAATGGACACATTATTTTTGGGAATTTCTCATGTTGTTCCTTGCCGTGTTCTGTGGATTTTTAGCAGAGTATCAGTTGGAGCATAAGATAGAAAAAGAAAAGGGAAAGCAATATATTCAATCGGTATATGAAGATTTAAAGGAGGATACCGCATCACTGGCAAATACTATCGCAACGATTTCCAGAAAAATAGAAAACCTGAAAACCATAGCCAGCTGTCATGATGCAGTGTTAAAAAACCCGGAAGTAAACACCTGCATGTTAACCCTTTTCAAGAACTCCAGGCGCATCTATACTTTTGATTTAACAGACCGCACCATCCGGCAATTGACCAATGCTGGTGGATTCAGGCTTTTACGAAAACAGGATGCGGATAGCATCATGAAATATGAAAATTTGTACAGGATATATAAAGACAATGAGTCAACACAATTGCAGAATTCTATAGACAACCTGAGAATAAGTTATAATCTGCTGGTTAACTTCAGCGCCAATTACGCAATGATTGATACAGATTCAATAGAGGTGAAAGACAGCATCTCTGAATCAATCCCCCTTTTCATTACCCATGACAGCGGTTTAATTAATAAATTTTTTAATGATCTGTTGAGATATTTTCGAAACCTTCAAATCCAGCGTATTATTCTAAAAAACCTGGAAGTAAGAGCTAACCGAAATATTAAATACTTTAAAGATAAATATCGTCTGAAATAATTATTTATGGAAGTACATGCACACACCCATCCCGAACATTCGGGACCAAGAAAAAAATGGACGCATTATTTCTGGGAGTTCTTAATGTTGTTCCTTGCACTTACACTTGGATTTTTTGTAGAAAATCAAAGAGAACATTATATTGAAAACGGGAGAGCAAAAGAGCATGCAAAAAATCTTTATAAAGAAATATATGCCGATTCCATTGTTTTGCAACAGAAGATTGCCATCCGGAATATCAAGGAAGAACAAACTACCTTTTTTATCAGCTATGTAAAAGACAGCAGCCTTACTAATCTTTCCCCACGGTTTTACCCGGCATTTACCTGGAGCTTTCTTCAATCGGCACAATTACTTTTTGAACCTAATGATGGCATTTTGAACCAACTGAGAAACTCGGGTGAATTACGTTATTTTAAAAGCAGTGAGTTGCAATCAAAAATAGGCCAGCTATCAGTACAGGTTGCTAATATCAGAAATCGAAATGATAAAGAATATAGTTTTATAGAAATGAATCTTCGCCCTTTCACATTAAGGCATTATGATTTTAACTGGTACCAGGCATTAACACAGAATGGAAAATTCACTTTGGTGGAGGCATTAAGTCAAAACATTTCTGTACCCTATTCTGGCAAAATAGTAAATTCTGATAAGTTTAGCAGGCAGGAAGCACAAAACATGGCTTATTATTATCTTCTGATGCTAAGAGGAACCCGGCAAACTCAATACATGCCTTATGCAACTATTAATCATCAATTATTACAAATTCTTAGAAAAGAATATCATATCCAATAAAATTTTGTTATGAAAAAAATTATTCTGATTTATTTTTTATTGCCCGTAGTTGCTTTTTCACAGCAATACGATATTATTATCCGCAACGGAAAAATAATTGATGGCACAGGTAATAGCTGGTACTATGGAGATGTAGCTGTAAAAGATGGAAAGATTATTTCCATCGGAAAGCTTCAATCTGCAACAGCAATAAAAACAATTGATGCAAAAGGATTAATTGTTGCTCCCGGTTTTATTGATGTGCATGCACATATTGAAAATGGTGTATTTGAACGTCCCACTGCTGACAATTATATATATGATGGCGTCACCACGGTTGTTACCGGAAACTGCGGCGGCTCTGACGATGATCTGAAAAAATTTTTCTGGCGGCTTGATAGTATGAAAACATCCATCAATGTAGCATCACTTGTCGGGCATAATACGGTAAGAAGGTTAGCCATGGGATTGGATAACCGTTTAGCAACTCCTGATGAACAAAAGAAAATGGAAGAGTTGGTAGCACTGGCTATGAAAGATGGCGCAGTTGGTTTATCAACCGGATTAATTTATTTGCCTGGCATGTACAGCAACACGGAAGAAGTAATGGGCTTGGCAAAAGCAGCTGCAATATATAATGGTATTTATGCCTCACATATCCGCAATGAAGAGAACGGTGCGGTGGATGCCATTAATGAAGCTATCAATATTGGTAAAGCCGCAAATATTCCCGTGCAGATCTCACATTTTAAAGTAAGCGGTCCGGCCAACTGGGGAAGAAGTAAGATAACATTATCATTAATTGAAAATGCAAGAAAAGAGGGATATGATGTAACGATTGATCAATATCCATACACAGCCAGCAGTACAAACCTGGGAATACGATTACCGGATTGGGCATTGGCGGGAGGAAACGATTCAATGAAAAAAAGAATTGCTGATCCGGTATTGCATAAACAAATAATAAATGAAATGCTGGAGTCACAAAAAAAATATAAGTATAAAAATTACAGTTATGCTTTTGTAGCCATGCACCGCGCCGATACAACATTGAATGGAAAAAATATTTCTGAAATAAATAAACTGAAAGGAAGAAAAGCAAAACCAAAAGAAGAAGCAGAAACGATACTGGATATAATGGTGGCTGGTGGCGCACAAATGGTTTACCATTCCATGAATGAAGATGACGTTCGTTATTTTATAAAATATCCTTTCAATATGATTGGCGCTGATGGTGGTGTAAGCAATGGGAAGGGATTTCCTCATCCGCGGACCTATGGCACCAATGCAAGAGTATTGGGCAAATATGTACGGGAAGAAAAAATAATTTCATTAGAAGAAGCAATCCGCAGAATGACTTCACTGGCTGCACAAAAATTTCAATTAAAAGATCGTGGGCTTATGAAAGAAGGATATGCAGCCGACATTGTTATCTTCAATGAAAATGAAGTGGCAGATAAAGCAACTTTTGAACAACCGCATCAATTTTCAGTTGGTTTTAAATATGTTTTGGTAAATGGAAAGTTGGTAATAGAAGAAGGAAAACATAACGGCACAAAAAGTGGAACACCATTATTTGGGCCAGGTTATATAAAATAATTTTCTTATGGAAGTACATGCACACACTCATCCCGAACATTCGGGACCTCGTAAAAAATGGACGCATTATTTCTGGGAGTTTTTAATGTTGTTTTTAGCCGTCTCCTTGGGATTTTATGCTGAAAACACCCGGGAAGTCATTCTTCACAAAAAAGAAGTGAAGACACAGTTGAACTCTATGTTATCCGACCTTCAATCAGATATCAATCTTTTTGATTCGGTAACAGTCCGCAATAGCTATGGTGCGCATATGGCCGATTCATTGGTTGAAATGTTACACTCGGATATTACAAATACTCCTGAGATTTATTTTGCTGCCAGAACTGTTACGGCCAATCTTGGGTATTATTATACCAACTCAAAGTCTTTTGACCAGCTTAAGAGTGCAGGATTGCTCCGGTATATAAAAAACAAAGAATTGCTTGATAGTATCGGTTCTTATTATGTATCCTTTCAATGGCTGGCCAATCAAATCGATTTGCTGCGTCTAAAGATGGATGAAATTCACAAAGGAAATACCCGGTTGTTTGACAGCTATGTTTTTCAGCAAATGATGTTGAATATAAAAATTATCGCTGCTACTGCTATAGGTGGTCAGCGAACAACTATCGGTAAACCTTTGGCAAAGCCATCCTTGCTTTCTGCTGAAGCAAGAGATATAAACACCGTATCGTTGAACTATCATTATTATTCCTCTACCATTAAGTTTTATATCCGTAATGCTATTGCCCTTCAAAACCGGGCAAAAGGACTTATTGAAATGATAAACAAAGAATACATGTTTAATTAAAAAATAAGTTTATGGAAGTACATGCACACTCTCACACAGCTAGAAAAAAATGGACACACTATTTCTGGGAGTTTTTAATGTTGTTCCTTGCTGTGTTCTGCGGATTCATGGCTGAAAATTTCCGGGAGCACCAAATAGAGCATAAACGGGAAAAAGCATATATAACCTCTTTAATAAAAGATGTGGAACTGGACACAGCCTCTCTTCATTTAACATACAGTGTCCGGAAAAAATATATTAACTATTTTGATTCCCTTGTGTTTTTGCTGAGACAAAACGATAAAAGCAAATTAAACGATATTTATTTTTATGCAAGGTTTCTTGGCAGAATTAACGAATTCAAATATCATGACAGAACAATTCAACAATTAAAAAGCTCGGGAAGCCTTCGGCTTATCAGAAGCAAAAAAGCTGCCGACAGTATTACTATCTACGATAACGAAGCCGTTAAGCTGATTTTAAACCAGCAGGATATTGAACGCAACCTCCGAAACGATATCCTTTATACTACTTTGGGAAAAATATTTAATGGCTATGTATGGAATGACATGGCGGATACCAGTAATAAGGCAATAATATCCCGCATCACATCTAATCCTTCTTTGTTAACATCAGACGCAAAAATTATCAATGAATTTGTCATTAAAGTGGTTTATTTAAAAACAGCGTATCGCCTGACAAATGGTAATATTGAAGAAACAATTAAGACAGCCGAGAACCTACTGG
>JANOFP010000217.1:0-9290 GCA_031413675.1 Bacteroidota bacterium | reverse complement strand
GAAGGTAATTGAAGCCCTATAAGAATAAAAACAAATCCGTGTAATAAAAAAATCAATGTATCCCATACCACTCTTGATCTCATTCTTGCCTGGAAAGAAAAAACCTCAGGTGCCCGCCATGATATAACAAGCCCTGTACTTACTACTGCCAGCACTCCCGACATATGGAATTGTTCTGCGGCCAGGTAGGCTATAAATGGTGACAATAAAGTAAGACTTGTTTCAACAACAGGGTTGTTTTCTATTTTTTTATGTGCAAATACAAATAAATAACCAACGATTACCCCAATCAGTATTCCTACGCTTGCTATTAATAAAAACTGAACCCCTGCTTTCCAGAATACAAATGTACCTGTGGTAACTGCCGTTACTGCATATCGGTAAGCTATCAAAGCGGAAGCATCATTCACAAGGCTTTCCCCTTCTAGAATGGTGATCACTTTTTTATTCAGTCCCAATCCTTTTATAATTCCGGAAGCTGCCACTGCATCAGGTGGCGAAACAACAGCCCCTAACACAAATGCAAGTGGCCAGGTGAATCCGGGAATAAGATAATACGCTGTAACAGCCACGGCAACTGTTGTGAAAAAAACCAATGTAATTGCTAATGCAGATATAGGCCTTATGGATGTCCTGAATTCATGCCAGGAAGTTTTTGAAGCGGCATCATACAAAAGCGGTGGAAGAATGATAACAAAAACTACATTGGGATCCAATGCCAGATCGGGTAATTGAGGTACGAAACCAATTATCAATCCGGCCGCCACTAATAAAATTGGATAGGGCAGTTTTCTTTTATTAGCAATCGCTGTAAGGCTGATCAGGATAGCCATTATAAAAATTACAATTTTGAAATTTTCCATACATTCTCAAGCTACGAAATGCAGGAAACATTTCAGAAAAAAAATGTACGACCTTAAACCGGAACGTCAGTAAAAAGGAAACAATAATCGGTTTTGTTTTTTTACAATTATATCGGCTTTCTTGGTTTCCACCTTCACACCATTTTTATCTAAAATGATAGTGGTGGGTTTTACAACAGGTTCTTTTATTATAATAACTGGTTTGACAGGCACAACAATGACTTCTTTCTTTATCTCTACAGGATTGTCTGCGATGATATAAAGGTTAAAACAGCAACGATTGACATGAAGCCAAGATTTCTTCATAAAAAATTTTGAGTGAATAATGCTTCATTTTATTACAAGACATGATAAATGCCATACAGCTATTGTAAGAGTCAAATAGCATACCCTTAAGACGGGAACACCGTTAATGGTTTGATTTCGTCATATTAGCGTAGAAATATGTAAGAATAAAAACCAGATGCATATCTGATCAAACTATTGGCAAGTATGTCTTATTAATTTTTACATCTTAACCAGCAATGGCAAGAAAAACCAACAGAACAAAACTATCAATCCAATTGCAACAATATTTATCACCAGGCCAGCCTTCATCATTTCTTTAATTTTGATATGACCGCTTGCAAAGACGATTGCATTGGGGGGTGTACCCATCGGCATCATACTGGCACAGCTTGCGGCCAGTGTCATAGGAATACCTAATAATAATGGATTCATACCAATTGCATCGGCCAGGCTGCAAACTACTGGAGCAAAAACTATAACCTGTGCAATATTGCTCATAATTTCACTAATGAAAATAGAAAGCACCGTTACCATTAACACAAGCATAAATCCTCCTCCTGCAAATTGACTGAGCCATCCGCCTAACTGTTGTATCAAACCCACTTTTTCCAAGGCACCTGCTAATGCAAGTCCACCGCCAAATAATAAAAGAATTCCCCAAGCCATCTTTTTTGTATCACCCCATTCAAGTAAGCTGCCATGAAAATCATGTTCATCAATTTCACTCAGGCTATCCGGATGCTGATTATTTCCGGATGGGCACATAAAGAGGGCTATGGCGCCAATCAATGCAATCATGGTATCATCCAGTTTAATAAAACCCTGTGAAGCATTGAGCAGGTCTTTAAAAATCCAGAGCAAAGCTGTGGAAGTAAAAATCACCAATACTCTTTTTTCAGAAACAGAAAGTGGCCCCATTCTTATAAATTCCTCTGCAATGAATTGTTTTGCTGCTGCGTTCGGTTTTATTTTATTAGGAAAAAGTATTCTTGTAAGTAAAAAGTGAAGTGTCAACATCAGTAATATTGCAATAGGCAGGCACAGCATCATCCATTGAAAAAAACCAATATTCGTATTATACGTTTTTTCAAAATAGCCAACAAACGCAACATTGGGGGGTGTCCCGATTATTGTGCCAATGCCACCGAAATTGGAAGCATAGGCAATCGAAAGCATTAATGCCAGGTTAAAGTGGCGGTAGTTGCCAGTGCCATCATTGCTGTCTTTCATTACATGAATTACTGAAAGTGCAATAGGAAACATCATCATCGTGGTAGCCGTATTACTAATCCACATACTGATAAACCCTGTGGCAAGAATAAAACCCAGGATAATTTTGTTGCCGCTCGTACCGGTAAATCTTACAATGCTTAATGCAATACGCCGGTGCAGGTTCCACTTTTCAATAGCAAGCCCAAGCATAAAACCACCCATAAATAAAAAGATAATCGGATCAGCATAACTAAGGGCAACTGTTTTTATTTCACTTACATGAAGTACCGGAAATAATACCAGGGGAAGTAAAGCGACGACTGGCATCGGCAATGCTTCTGTTACCCACCAGCAAATCATCAATGCTGCAATAGCTAAAACAATCCTGGCTTTTTCATCAACATGAAATGGATTAATGAAATAAAAAAAAAGGGCAATCATCATACCCGCAAAAAGAAAAATAGTTTTCTGTTGTTGTTTGGAGAAAGTTGGCAAAAAGATAAATTTATCAGGAAAAGTACAATCTATTTTGATTTCCCGCTCACAAAGGGGTTGCCTTTTACAAAAAACCTGTATTTCAGATTTGCATCATTACCGGCATAGTCCACCCCTATTCTCGGTGAAGAAGAAATTTCTTTTTTGTTATACTGCATTCCATCATCCGCAATAAATAACTCTTTACTAAATAATGAAAACTCCGAATGAATTATCTGAATGCCCATTGCTTTTGAAACATTGCCTGGCCCTTTGGTTAAAGTAGCATCTGCATTTTTCTTTCCGGTGCGACTAAGCATTCTATCAATTCCTTTTATGGGTTCCACTGCACGGATAAGTATGGCATGTGGAATGTCTTTGCTATTGGTTACCACATTAAATAAATGATGAATGCCGTAGCAGAGATAAACATATGCAACACCGCCATCTGCAAATAGAATTTCTGTTCGCTTCGTTCTTCTGCCACCAAATGCATGACTTGCCTTATCAATCGTACCATTATAAGCCTCTACTTCTACAATACGTCCGGAAGTTTCTATGCCATTAAATTTTGTAACCAATATTTTTCCTAATAAGTTTTTTGCGATTGCAACAACATTATCACCACTGTAAAATTCGGAACCTAGTTTTTTCATACAATAAAAATGAATTGCATTCAACACCAGAAAATTTTAATTGCAATCGTTCACATTAAATTACAGAACCAAATACCTAATATACAAATTCCCAATTCCCACAACCAATTACTATATTTACGCAAACAAGTTAAGTCTTTGCTGAAAGAAATCGTAATAGCATTTCAATCCTTCGGAGAAGCGAATCGCTTTATCCGTGAACATAAAATGTATCGGTGGATTATTATTCCCGGTATCATTTACACGTTATTATTTATAGTAGCCATGATCTTGTTTTCCCGTTCTGCAAACGATGCAGTTACCTGGTTGAGCAATCAACTCCGCATCGAGCCCTGGCTTGAAAAAGAACGCAGCCCCTTACTAAGTTTTATTTTTGTAATGATGGGCATTATGCTGCGTATGGTACTTTTTCTTTTTTATTTTTCGTTGTTTAAATATTTAATTTTGATAATTGGTTCGCCGGTGTTTGCTTACTTAAGTGAAAAAACAGAAGCACTTATTGAAAACCGCGAACATCATTTTAACTGGAAACAATTAGTACCCGATGCAATGCGGGGAGTAAAACTGGCATTTCGTAATGCGGGTTGGCAAACAGTATATATGATTGCGTTGATTCTTCTTTGTCTTTTCCCCGTTGTTGGATGGATAGCGCCATTGATTGCCGTTATTGTTGAATGCAATTATTACGGTTTTTCCATGTTGGATTATGGATTGGCAAGAAATGATTTTTCAATTCAGAAATCAATTTTTTATTCCAGTAAACACAAAGGGCTTTCCATTGGCAACGGCATCGTTTTTTATCTGATGCATGTTGTTATCATTTTTGCACCGGCATTTGCCATTATAGCTTCTACCCTCAGCGTTATAAAAGTTAAAAACGATTAAGCATGGCTACAACCGCTGTTGTGTATTTAATTCCAAGCTTGCTGCACGAAGAGGGAATTCATTCTATTCCACCCAATGTTATTGACGCGGTAAAAAAATGCAATGTCTTTTTTGTGGAGAATGAAAGAACGGCAAGGCGATATTTAAAATTGTTGTGGAAGACTTACCTGCCGGAGGAGGAAATAGTGATTGATAACTATGAATGGTTCGTGTCGGACGGCTCAAAGCCTGCTGAAACGTATTTCATAAATAAAATCGAAGAAGGTAAAATAATTGGAATCATCAGTGAAGCCGGTTGCCCGGGTGTAGCCGATCCCGGTCAGGAATTAATAGCCATTGCACAATCAATGAATATTAAAACAAACCCATTGATTGGACCGAATTCAATTTTATTAGCACTCATGGCTAGTGGAATGAATGGGCAACAGTTTCAGTTTGTTGGTTACTTACCCATCAAAGATTTTGAAAAAGCTAAAGCAATAAAAGAATTAGAAACAGAATCAATTAAAAAAGACTGCACACAGATTTTTATTGAAACCCCGTATAGAAACAATCAATTGATTGAAGTGCTACTTAAAAATTGTAAAGCAACTACCAAACTTTGCATTGCTGTTGATCTTACATCTCCTCATGAGTGGATCAAGACAAAAACAATTGCAGAATGGTCCAAAGGACTCCTTGTGGAGCAAAATCAAAAACCGGATATTCACAAACATCCGGCAATCTTTTTGCTTTATTGTGAAAAATGAGGCTCTATCTTTTTTACACCATATACAATATACTTGCTATCGCCACGCCAGGGTAATGTAGCCCTGTATTCCCGGTATTCTAACTGCATACATTCATCCTGCAAATTTTTTAATATCGTTGCGATGCTGTCATTAGATACTGAGAAAAAATATTTTTCAGCATTAACTGTTTGCCGGCAACCCAGCCACATTTCACCTTCGTCGGTTTTAAACAGGTTTCCTTTATGGCTGAATTTTACCAACACTCCTTTCCGGTCACCATTACTTTTTACATTAAAATAAAACCAGTAAATAGTAAACGCGGCAATTGCGACAAGACAAAGCATAAAAATTCTGAAATTTTTACGCAGCTTATCTTTCCAGTTTTTTTTAACTTCCAATTCTTCCATAATAAAAATTATTAAACTTTACCTCAGCAAAGCAGGTTAAAGATAAGACGTTCTTCAAAGACAATCTGATTTACAGTATCGCCTATCACCGGATTCCCTTATTCTTATTACAAAATTTTATGAAAAAAAACGTCTGTTATTAATATATTCTTATACTTTTGATGCTTAATTAAAACAACTAAGAAAGTTGAAAACAAACACAACATACAATTTTCAAGATACTGCCTCAGCCGGTGGTGCTTTTTTGTGTGCTGCTACCCCACGCCGCCGACCTGTTATCTGACAGGACGAGCCCTAACCATGGCCCCTGTCAGTGGATAAAAATCAACCACCAACTTTATCCCGGATTGGTCATCCGATTTTCAAAATACTTTTTTGTCAGAATGGAAAATCAAAATAATATTATCATACGTGTAGCCACACCCGACGATGCGCATTATGCCATTGTTATTACAGATGAAATGGAAGAAAGTGCCAAAGCCCGTGGTACAGGTATTGCAAAACGCAGCCCTGAATATGTTGCAGAGAAAATAAATGAAGGCAAAGCTGTCATTGCAGTTACCGAAAATGGCGGATGGGTTGGATTCTGTTATATTGAAACATGGGGTCATGGCGAGTATGTTGCCAACAGCGGGTTAATAGTCGCACCAGCATTTCGCAAAGGCGGAGTTGCAAAAGCTATTAAGAAAAAAATCTTCGACCTCTCAAGAGAAAAATATCCTGATGCGAAATTGTTTGGACTAACAACCGGATTGGCAGTAATGAAAATTAATAGCGAACTCGGTTACGAACCCGTAACTTACTCAGAGCTTACACAGGATGAAGCATTCTGGGCGGGTTGTAAAAGTTGTGTGAACTATGAAATACTCATGAGCAAGGAACGAAAAAACTGTATGTGCACAGCTATGCTTTACGATCCAAAAGATCATTACAAACCCGAAGAGACGAAAGAATTTTTTGAAGAAAATAAATCAGGGCTTGAAAGATTACTCCGTTTTAAGGAATGGAAATTTCTTAAACCCTTTATGAAAAAAGATAAAGAAGCAAATGGTAACGGTGGCGATGCAAAAACGAAATCTTTTATTCAACTATTTTTTAATATATAATAAAAATGAAGCCGGTCCCGAACATCCGGGACTACTATTTAGTTTCTGTTGCGCCTGCCTGCACGAAGCCGTTTCGGCATAGGCAGGTCGCAATCTTGTACTGTAGTAATTCAATTCAACAATAAAGAAAATGTCAGACAAAAAAATAGTTTTAGGTTTTAGTGGAGGACTGGATACCACGTACTGTGTAAAATATCTTAGGGAAGATAAAGGCTATGAAGTGCACAGCATTATTGTAAACACCGGTGGCTTTAGCAATGATGAATTAAATAAAATTGAAGCACATGCTTACCAACTTGGAGTAAAAACACATACTTCAGTTGATGCAGTAAAAGGGTACTATGACCGCATCATCAAATATCTTATTTACGGCAATTGTTTAAAAAATAATACTTATCCGCTTAGTGTATCTGCGGAAAGACTGAGCCAGGCATTACATATTGCTGAACATGTAAAAAAATTAGATGCAAAAGCCGTGGCACATGGAAGTACAGGAGCAGGTAATGATCAGGTACGCTTTGATATGATTTTTCATATTATGATTCCCGGCGTGGAAATCATTACTCCTATCCGTGATTTGAAACTAAGCCGGGAACAGGAAATTGAATATTTAAAAAGCAAGGGAGTGGAAATTAACTTTGAAAAAGCGATGTACTCTATTAATAAAGGATTGTGGGGAACAAGTGTTGGCGGAAAAGAAACATTGAATAGTAAAGGCATGTTGCCCGAGGAAGCATGGCCCACACAAGTAACAGAAACTGGAATTGGGAATTTGGAATTGGGATTTAGGAAAGGCGAATTGATTAAAGTGAATGGAAAAGAATTTGACCATCCATCTGAAGCAATACAAGAAGTACAAAAAATTGCAGGACCCTATGGCATTGGCAGAGATATACATGTTGGTGATACAATAATAGGTATAAAAGGAAGAGTAGGTTTTGAAGCTGCTGCGCCAATGGTCATTTTAAAAGCACATCATGCACTAGAGAAACATGTACTTACCAAATGGCAGTTTCAATGGAAAGATTCACTGGCACAATTCTATGGCAACTGGATGCATGAAGGTCAGATACTCGATCCGGTGATGAGAGATATCGAAGCGTTTTTAGAAAACAGCCAGCAGAATGTAACAGGAGATGTATTTATTCAATTGATGCCTTATCGTTTTCAAGTAACGGGTATCGAAAGTAAATATGATTTGATGAGTAGTAAGTTTGGAAAGTATGGTGAAATGAATACAGGCTTTACCGGAGATGATGTGAGAGGATTCTCAAAGATATTCGGTAATCAGACTTCAATCTATCAGGCAGTACAAAAAGAAAACAATAAGTAAATGTTCAATAATCAATGTTCAATTTTCAATAATGGGAAATGAAACAAAAAATAATGCTGGTTTGACAAGCGAGGCAAGTGGGCAGATGGCTTCCCCCTTTGGGGGAAGTCGGAAGGGGGCCGTAGGCATAATTGGCGGGGCTGGTTATACTGGTGGCGAACTGATTCGTTTGCTGATCAATCATCCGGATGTTGAGATTGAATTTATTCATAGCCGCAGCAACGCCGGTATGCCAGTTCATACTGTTCATCAGGATTTGGTTGGAGAAACAGATTTGAAATTTTCAGGTGAATTGAATGATGCTATTGATGTTTTGTTTCTTTGCCTTGGTCACGGAGAATCAAAAAAATTTCTTGAAGAAAATAATATTGCCGATTCAGTTAAGATAATAGACCTGGCAAATGATTTCAGATTAAATCTGCAATCCGAAATCTTAAATAGAAAATTCGTTTACGGTTTACCCGAATTAAACAGGGACAAAATAAAATCAGCAAATAACATTGCTAACCCGGGTTGTTTTGCAACAACCATACAATTAGGTTTATTACCACTTGCAAAAGCCGGTTTATTAAATGAAGTTTATACAACAGGTATTACCGGAAGTACCGGCGCTGGACAAAGTTTATCCGCTACATCACATTTCAGCTGGCGGGAAAATAATATTCAGGCTTATAAATCTCTTACGCATCAACATGTACCTGAGATAATGGAAAGTTTGAACCAGGTAAAACCAATTAACCAATTAACTATTCAACCAATTAACTTCATTCCATGGAGAGGAGATTTTACTAGAGGTATTTTTATCAGTTCACAATTACAATGTGATTTAAGTTTGAATGAACTGAATAAACTATTTGAAGATTTTTATGTTGGTTATCTATTTACACATATAACTAAAGAACCCGTTTTTTTAAAACAAGTTGTGAATACAAATAAATGTATCATCCAATTAGAAAAAATTGGTAAGCAGTTGGTGGTACATTCAGTAGCAGATAATTTATTGAAAGGTGCCAGCGGACAAGCTGTACAAAATATGAATTTGATGTTTGGGTTGGATGAAATGGCTGGATTAAAACTGAAAGCAAATTATTTTTAAATGCTATGAAGACATGAATGCTTTGTGTTCTTAGTGTCTTTGTGGGAAAATTTTTATGATGAATCTTTTTGATGTATACCCGTTAAATGATATTGTAATAACAAAAGCGAAAGGCTCTTATGTATGGGATGATAAAGGAGAGCAGTATCTTGATCTTTATGGTGGCCATGCAGTAATCAGTATTGGTCATACCCATCCGCATTGGGTAAAACGGATTGAAGAACAGCTGGAAAAAATTG
>JANOFP010000216.1:0-2435 GCA_031413675.1 Bacteroidota bacterium | reverse complement strand
CCCATCTCGATGACCGTTGCGATGGGGCAAGGCGCGCAAGCGGGCATCCTGTTCCGCAATGCGGAGGCGATCGAGTAAAGATTTAGAAGCTGTTTGAATTAATTAGAATCCATTTGTGAATGTTTAATGTGCAAAGCGAAGTGAGTTTTAAAGCGATGGTCAATAGCTTTCTGTGAAAAATTTATCAAAACCACTGCAAAAGGTTTTCTGGTTAAAAATAATTAACTCAAACTACTTCTTAAAACTATTATCTGTTTTGAAACATTTTAGATAAAAATAAAAACTTGAATTCATGTCCCATAGGGGCATTTTATGGGTAGCACTAAAATAAAAATGGCATCTATGTTCCGTGCAAATGTAATAGCATTATTCACCATGTGCAACAATTTTAAGAAATAGAAAATCTTTTTGTTTTTATTTTGCTCCTTACGAAAAACTCATTCGAATCGCTGAAATTATTGATGTGATTGATACCTTTCTGGCATGAGACGTTCCTACGGAACGTAATGCTATTTGTTTTATCATCTAACTACGAATTATCCCTATGGGACAAAACAGCTTCTTAGTATATACAAATAGAAGAGTGTATTTAAAATGTTGTTAGGAGGGTGAGGGAAAAAAGACAGCGACAATTTTAAATGTACCCAATAAAAAAAGACTGTTCAATAGAACAGCCTTTTAAAATATAATAACCTCGATCTGTTTAGCAAGAACAGAAATAAATAATTACTTAGCCAGTTTATTCACCTTCTTCGTCAGCTTGCTTTTTAAGTTAGCAGCCTTATTTTTATGAATGATACCTCTTTTCGCCAACTTATCAAGCATAGAAGCAACTTCGGTTAATTTAGGAGATGCTTCTGTTCCGGATTTAAGTTCTTTTAAATCGCGGATAGCATTACGGGTAGTTTTGCCGTAGTACTTATTTCTCTCTCTGCGCTTAGTAGCCTGACGAACATCTTTTAAGGTAGCTTTGTGATTAGCCATGAACTCGAAAATTTTAATTCCGATAAATTTCGGGAGGCGAAGGTAGGTTTGAACAGGGGAAATTCCAAAAAACAAAGCCTAAGTTCTGAAAAAACTTCAAAACAGGGTTCAATTCTAAATTCTTCAGGACTTTCGGTAGGCTCAATCGTTTTAGTTTGGGTCATTTCATTCTTAAAGGGTTGGCACATCTTCTTAAAATTCATGATTATCAGGCAATAGGGTTCACATTGCTTACTCTTTACACATTTTCACCGATATTTGCTTTCCTATTTTAAAGCAGTTGTGTTACATGAAAGATTTCTCTTATATCACCAGCTCTCATCCGCAATTTATTGAGAACCTTTATAAGGATTTTGTCAATGACCCCAATAGTATTGATCCAGATTTAAAAAAATTCTTTGAAGGCTTCGATTATGCCCTCGGTTCAACGGCTTCTTCTACAAATGGAGAGCCGGTTAAAAACCCACGTTCCACTTCTACCATACCCGCCGATATTGACTGGATGAGGGAAATACGGGCTTACCGTATGATTTTGGGATATCGAAATAAGGGTCATTTGATTGCCAATACCAACCCGATTCGTAAACGTAAAGATCGCGGAGCGAATATTGAACTTGAATTTTATGGCTTTACGGAAGCTGATCTGGATAATACATTCCAGGCAGGAAACCTAATTGGTTTGGGTACTACTACCTTGCGGGCTATTCATCTTCACCTGGAAAAATGTTATGCGTCGCATGTTGGAATAGAATTTAAATATATTAGTGATCAGAAAAAAGTTGACTGGATCACGAATGAAATGGAGAAGAAATTCACCATCCCATTGTCTTTTGAAAAAAAGAAAAGAATATTAGAGAAGATGAACCAGGGGGTAATGTTTGAAAAATTTCTTCACACCAAATATGTAGGTCAAAAAAGATTTTCGCTCGAAGGTGGTGAAACTACTATTGCCGCATTGGATGCAATTATTAATACGGCTGCTGAAAATGATGTACAGGAGTTAGTCATTGGAATGGCGCACCGGGGTCGGCTGAATATATTGGCAAACATCATGGGTAAAACCTATGAACAGATATTTAGTGAGTTTGAAGGAACTGCTATTTTGGATCAAACAATGGGTAGTGGCGATGTTAAATATCACCTGGGTTTTGGAAGTGATGTGGAAACAGCCGACGGAAAAAAAATACATTTAAAATTAAGTCCCAACCCTTCGCATTTGGAAGCGGTTGATCCGTTGGTGATTGGTTTTGCAAGAAGCAAGGCTGATATTTTATACAACAGCGATTACGATAAAATACTTCCTGTATTGATACATGGCGACGCATCTGTTGCGGGCCAGGGAATTGTGTACGAGGTTTTGCAAATGAGCAAATTGGAAGGCTATTACACCGGCGGTACCATTCATTTTGTAATTAATAACCAAATTGGTTTTACAACCGATTTTGATGATG
>JANOFP010000215.1:0-2113 GCA_031413675.1 Bacteroidota bacterium | reverse complement strand
GCTGGCATTCGGTGGCCTACTCGTGTTCGTTTGTTTGGAAGCCTTCATTATTTCCAAATCCCGATCAATTTATTCAGCGCATGGATAGTATGGGTTTCAAACTTAATCTTTGGGAACATGCTTTCATTTTTCCAACGTCTCCTTTATTTGACCCTTTGAAGGATAAATCTGGCGATTATTCGGTTTGGAAAGGTTTGGTTCCCGACTTTGCCGACCCCAAAGCACGTAATGTTTTTGCCGATTACCATGCTAAAACATTTGTTGACAAAGGTATAACAGCTTTTAAATTAGACGAGTGCGATGCTGCCGATTATAAAGAGGCCCATGCACAATGGAGTTTCCCCGAAATGTCGCAATTCCCTTCGGGCATCGATGGCGAACAAATGCACAATTTGTATGGCGTGTTATACCAAAAAACATTGCTCGATATTTTTAATAATCGCAATAAACGTACATTTTTAGATGTTCGCTCTTCGTACGCTTTTGCTTCGCCATATTCGGCATCTGTCTTGTCCTAAAATAGGTTTACACAAATAAGTGTAAAATGGTAAATAAAAGTAAAGTGATTTTAGGATTAAAAAGACCTGAAGATTTTTCTGAAGCCGAGCGGCATAAAATAATTCAAGAGTATATGTCATCGGGGAGAATGAAGAAAGATATCTGGTTCAAATACACTGGACAGAAAGAAGAACATGGAAATCTTTTAAAATGGATGCGTCAACTGGGTTATAATGGGGAGAAACAAATAAGAAGATTTAACTTTGTTGAAAATAATGGTGAAATGGCCAAAAAGAGAGATACTTTGGAAAGTGAATCCTTTGAAACCTTACAATTGAAAAAAAGGATCGAAGAACTTGAGAAACAGTTGAAAGATGCAGAGATGAAAGCCATTGCCTTTTCAACTATGATTGATATAGCTGAAAAAAATCTTAACATTTCAATAAGAAAAAAAGTCAATACCAAACCCTTGAAGAAATGAAAAATACTTACTCACATTTAGGATTAGCCAGGCTATGTGGGTGGTTTGGTATTACCAGGCAGGCTTATTATCAAAATGGATGGAAGGGAATGGATGTTACTGTTGAGGAAGAATTAGTACTAACGGAAGTCTCATTAATTCGATTAAACCATAAAAGAATGGGGACCCGGAAGCTCTATGAGAAACTTGGCCCCTTTATGATAGAACATCAAATTAAAATGGGCAGGGATAGCTTGTTTAATTTGTTATCTTCCAACAGTATGCTGGTTAGAAAAAGGAAAAGGAGGATACATACCACCCAATCGCATCATTGGCTCAGAAAATATCCTAACCTGATCCGCGGGTTTGTTCCAGCAGCTCCCAACCAGCTTTGGGTAAGCGACATCACGCATTGGAAAATCAATGGACGTCCCGTATACATAAGTTTTGTAACAGATGCATTCTCCCGTAAAGTAGTTGGTTACCATGTTGCAGAAACTTTGGAAACCGTCGAAACTATTGAAGCGCTTAAAATGGCTCTCTCAGGCTTTTTGGAGGAGCCAGAGAGCCATTTTAAGCTCATCCACCATTCCGACAGGGGGGTTCAATATTGCTGTCGTGATTATGTAAAATTATTACAGGATTACCACATCCAGATCAGTATGACTGAAAATGGAGACCCGTTAGAAAATGCAATAGCAGAAAGGTTAAATGGAATATTAAAAGATGAATACCTGCTGGATACTTCCGTAGATGCAATTGCAGATGCAAAAAAGGTATTGGCCAATGCTGTAAATCTTTATAATGAAGATAGGCCTCATATGAGTATTGGAAACCTTTATCCAAGCCAAGTTCATAAACAAAGTATAAAAACAGAAAAATTATGGAAGAATTATTACAAAAAACGACCTACTATTGTAAATCAATTTTAGGACGATTTCTTAAGCGTAAATTAATGTCAGGATTTAAGTATTAACCTGTAAACTTTTTTTAGGACGAGTCAGGTTGTAGGGTTCGCTTGCAGAAGCCGGACACCATATAATGCGGCGTACATGCCCCATCATAATGGCATTGGAGTAGGCGTTGCCATTAACGTTGGCAGGCAATCGTCCTTGCGACATGTAGAACCATTCGTTGGTATTTTCCTTTTGGAAG
>JANOFP010000214.1:0-8054 GCA_031413675.1 Bacteroidota bacterium | reverse complement strand
GGGTTTTTTCACCAAAGCCTTTATAAAGTGTAAGCCGGTTCTCGTTGCAGGCATACTACAATTCGCCAATTGATTCAAGCCCCATCTCTTTCCAGATGGTTTGAATTTTTTTTGGTCCAATACCTTTTATATTCAGCATTTCTATCACACCATGCGGAGTTTTAGAAATTAGTTCATTCAACGCCTCCAGTTCACCAGTATCAATCATTTCCAGTACTTTCTTGCCGGTACTTTCTCCAATTCCTTTAATTGCAAATATTTTTTCTCTTGGCGTTTCGGCCAGTTGCATGGGAAGTTTTTCAATATTGAAAGCAGCGGCGCCATAAATTCTTGCTTTAAAAGAATTATCGCCATGGATGTCCATTAGTTTGGATAGTAGTGAAAATTTTTCGGCGATTGCATAATTATCCATGCGGGAAAGTTAGGATAAAAATAAAAAAGGTATTCAATAAAAAAAGTCTCACACTGTTGCGAGACTTTCAATTATAACTTTCATCTTACGATGACTTACTTCTTCTTCTTAGCTGCTTTCTTCTTTGGAGCTGCTTTTTTCTTTGCTGCTTTTTTCTTAGTTGCCATGTTTTTTGAATTTAATGTTTAGTAAAAAATGGGTTATCGTTAGTAAATATAATAAATATTTTAAACTAACAAAACTTTTTTTACAAAAAAAGCAGCAACGGAGAATTTGAAAACTTAATCTTGAACTGGAGAAACAGAAATATAAGTTCTGTTGTTTCTTCTTTTTTTATATTCAACAACACCATCTATCATTGAGAAAATTGTAAAATCTCTTCCAACTCCAACATTTTTTCCCGGATGATATTCTGTTCCTCTTTGACGAACAATGATATTGCCGGCAATAGCAGGTTGACCACCATAAATTTTTACGCCCAATCTTTTTGCATGTGAATCGCGGTTGTTCTTTACACTGCCTTCACCTTTTTTATGTGCCATGAGAAATTATTTTAGTTTTTAATTTTTTAGTTTTTTATTGAATTTAAAAAACCGTAAATCAGATTTTTAAATTCATGAATCAAAGTACTTAGTTGATACCGGTGATCTTAATTTTTGTATACGCTGTACGATGTCCTTTCTTTTTATGAAAACCTTTTCTTCTTTTTTGTTTGTATGCAATTACTGTTTCACCTTTTACCTGTGCAACTATTTCAGCAGTCACTTTACTTTTTACATCACCACCAACTGTAAGCTTGCCATCGGCATCTACCATCAATACTTCTACGGCTACTGTATCACCAGCTACTCCTTCCACATGTGGTACATGAAGAGTTTGGTCTGTTTCTACTTTATATTGTTGTCCGGCTATTCTAATTACTGCTATCATATTCAAAATTATTAAGGGTGGCAAAGGTAGGGGTAAATGATTGTACGGCAAACAGGTTATCAAAGTTTTATGTCCACATCCAGAAATTTTTGTGCAGGCTTCTTATATATTTGCAATTATATTTAGCTTACCGTGTAGTAGTGTATGAAAATCAAGTCTTTTTTGGCGAAACCATTCGCCGCCTATATATATAAAGGTATCTGCCGCGGGATGTATTCTGCTGTACCTGATCAGGAAAATATTCTGAAAGCCCTCCTTAAAACGGGTAAGTTAACGGATATTGGTAAAGACATGAACCTCGTCAATGTTTCAGGATATGAGGATTTTAAACAGGCGGTACCGGTACGGGACTATGAAAAAATTCGCTCCTATATCGATAAAATAAAAGAAGGCAAGCACAATGTTTTGTGGAAAGGCAAGCCTATTTATTTTGCAAAAACATCCGGCACCACCAGCGGGGCAAAATATATTCCCATTACTAAAGATTCAATTCCCAACCATATTAATACTGCCCGGAATGCATTGCTTTGTTATATGGCAGAAACCGGTAACACTTCTTTTGCTGATGGTAAAATGATTTTTCTTTCCGGCTCACCGGTTTTAGACAGAATAGGCGGAATTCCTACCGGAAGATTGAGCGGTATTGTTAACCATCATGTGCCTGGATATTTAAGAACAAATCAGTTGCCTTCTTACGAAACGAATTGTATTGATGATTGGGAAACCAAACTCAGTAAAATTTCTGATGAAACCATGAATCAGAATATGACACTTATCAGTGGCATACCGCCCTGGATGCAAATGTATTTTGATGAACTGATAAAAAGAAAAGGGAAAAAGATTTCTGAGATTTTTCCAAACTTCAATGTGATGGTGCAGGGTGGTGTAAATTTTGAACCTTACAAAGCCAAGCTCTATGAAAGTATTGGTAAAAAAATTGATTGTATTGAATTGTTTCCTGCAAGCGAAGGTTTTTTTGCATTTCAGGATTCTCAAAAAGTCGAAGGGCTTTTATTAAATACCAACAGTGGCATCTATTACGAATTTATACCAACCAATGAATATTATAATGATAATCCAACACGTTTGTCTTTAAAAGATGTGCGGGTTGGAGAAAATTATGCACTCATCATCAACAGTAATGCAGGGCTTTGGGGGTATGATTTAGGCGATACAATCAAGTTTGTTTCTACAAACCCATACAGACTTGTTGTAACGGGACGTATCAAACATTTTATATCAGCATTTGGAGAACATGTAATTGGCGAAGAGGTTGAGTATAGTTTATTGAAAGCTGCGAAAGAGGAAAATATTCATATCACCGAATTTACAGTAGCTCCTTTTGTAAATAAATCTGATGGCAAGTCGTATCACGAATGGTTTATCGAGTTTGAAAATAAACCCGACAACCTGAGTGATTTTATTTTGAAAGTGGATGAAAACTTACGGCAAAAAAATGTGTATTACGATGATTTGATCAGCGGGAATATTTTATCTCCTTTAAAAATAACGCCTATCCGTAAAAATGGTTTTATTGATTATATGAAATCCATCGGTAAATTGGGTGGGCAAAATAAAGTGGCAAGATTGAGCAATGATAGAAAAATTGCTGATGAGTTGATGAAATGGAGTGAAGAGTAATTATTAATTAATAAGTATTAATTAGTAATTTAAAACCAGAATTTATGAATTCAGAAAACACTATAAAACGCATAGCTCTGTTTGGATCTACCGGTTCAATCGGTACGCAGGCATTGGAAGTAATAGCGGCACATCCCGATAAATTTTCAGCCGAAATTTTAACTGCACAAAACAGCGATGATCTTTTAATTCAACAGGCTTTAAAGTTCAATCCAAATGTGGTTGTTATCGGGGATGAGAAAAAATATCAGAAAGTAAAAGATGCGTTGGCCGCTACCGATATTAAAGTGTTTGCCGGAGAAAAGGCATTGGAAGAAGTGGCAGCAATGGATTGTTATGATTTAATGCTTGCGGCAATTGTTGGTTTTGCCGGATTAAAACCTGCATTGAAAGCAATTGAAAATAAAAAAGCAATTGCCTTGGCAAATAAAGAAACATTAGTTGTAGCCGGAGATATTATTATGCAGAAAGCTGTTGAAAACCGGGTGCCGGTTATCCCGGTTGATTCGGAACATTCTGCAATTTTTCAATGTCTGGTTGGTGAATCAAGAAACCGAATTGATAAAGTAATACTTACTGCATCGGGTGGACCATTTCTTGGAAAGAAACCCAATTTTCTGGTGAATGTAAAACGGGAACATGCATTACAACATCCCAACTGGGTGATGGGTGCAAAAATTTCAATTGATTCATCTACATTAATGAATAAAGGGCTTGAGATGATAGAAGCGAAATGGCTGTTTAATCTGAAGCCCGAGCAGGTGCAGGTAATTGTTCATCCGCAAAGCATTGTTCACAGTATGGTACAGTTTGAAGATGGAAGTATAAAAGCACAAATGGGATTGCCTGATATGAAGCTGCCGATTCAGTATGCATTGGCTTTTCCACATCGCATTTCGAATAACTACCCAAGGTTTGAATTTAAAAAATATGGAACATTGAATTTTGAAGAACCCGATATAAAAACATTTCGCAGTCTTGCGTTGGCACAAGAAGCATTGTTCAAAGGTGGAAATTTGCCCTGTGTTTTAAATGCAGCAAATGAAGTTGCTGTTTATGCTTTTTTAAGAAACAGAATTGGATTTCTTGAAATGACGGAAGTAATAGAAAAAACAATGCAGCATATTCCATTTATTGAGAAGCCAACATTGGAAGAATATTTTGAAAGTGATGGCGAAGCAAGAACTTTTGTTGCGGATTTAATAAAATTATAAAATACCGCTATCCCCAATCTTACCTGAGCTGTGCCGATAAATTCGGTATGCGTACGGGAAAAGAAAGAAAACGAAGCAACTTTAAATATTTATACTGCAATCCATATCCGGATTTCCCTGATATTTGCAAATTATTTTAAGACTCTGAAATATTCACCTGTTCAAAGCAGTATAAAGTTTTCATATGTATAATTTATTAGTTATTGACTGGACTACGATTGGTGTAAAGGCTGCACAATTTATTTTATCCTTTTCTATCTTAATTGTTTTACACGAATTTGGTCATTACATCACAGCTAAATGGTTTGGCTGCCGTGTGGAAAAATTTTATTTATTTTTCAACCCCTGGTTTTCATTATGGAAAAAGAAAAAAGGTGAAACAGAATATGGCCTGGGATGGATTCCGTTGGGAGGATATGTAAAAATATCCGGAATGATAGATGAGAGTATGGATAAGGAAGCTATGAAACTTCCGGCTCAGCCTTATGAATTCAGAAGTAAACCAGCATGGCAGCGGTTAATTATTATGCTGGGTGGTGTTATTGTAAATATTATTCTCGCTATACTTATTTTCATAACTATACTTTGGGTATGGGGAAAAGAATATCTACCGCCGGCCAATGCCAAGTATGGCATTGTTGCAGACAGCCTTGCCAATTCGATTGGATTAAGGGATGGTGATTTTGTTTTAAAAGTGGATACAACTACTTTGAAAGATATTAATTCACTACGTGGGCAGATAATTTTAAATGAAGCAAAAACGCTTACTGTGCAGCGGGGCGACAGTGTTTTTCAATTAATGCTTGATGAAGGGTTAGTTAGGAAACTAAATACAAGAAAAGCCGGAAGTTTTATTTCAATACGGGCTCCATTTATTATTGATACGTTTATTAAAAGTTCAAATGCAAAAAAAGCGGGCATTCTAAAAAATGACCAGGTGATTGGCGTAAACAGTATTGAAACGCCATTTTATAATAATTACCAGGATGTGGTTAAGAATAAAAAAAACACCACCATTCAATTAAAAATTTTAAGAGGAACTGATACACTAATAAAAGACGTACTACTGGATGAAGATGGGAAGATGGGAGTGGGTGCAAAAACACTGGATAGTTTGGGTTTTCAATTTGCAACAGAGAAATACAGTTTTTTTAAAGCTATACCTGCAGGGTTTAATGAATGCTGGTCCACTTTATCGAGATACATGACTGGTTTGCGTCAACTATTTACCGGCAAAGCAAAGGCAAGTGAATCTGTCGGTAGCGTACTTAGTATTGGAAGTATTTATCCAAGTGAATGGATTTGGCAAGCTTTCTGGACTTATACTGCCATCTTTAGTATCATCCTAGCTTTTATGAATGTGTTACCCATACCCGGATTAGATGGCGGCCATGCATTATTTACTTTAATGGAAATGATAACCGGTCGCAAACCAAGTGATAAATTTTTAGAATATGCACAAATGGTGGGAATGGTTTTATTATTAGCATTAATGGCTTATGCACTCGGGTTAGATATCTGGAGGATATTTAAATAAGATTATAATTCAATCCCAATCTTTTTCATTAATAAAGAGGCATTCATGCTGCGGCAGATGCCTCTTTTTAATTTATAATCAAAATACAATTCATCATTGGCTACCTGTACATCAAAATGATAATTGTGAATGCTGTCCGGAAATTCGTCAGCTAATTTTGCCAATTCTAAATCATGCGTAGCGATTAATCCGGCAGCATTGTGATGTATCAATTGCTTTATCAAAGCTCTGGAACCCGTATGTCTGTCGGCAGAATTTGTGCCTCTTAAAATTTCATCTAATAAAAGAAATACTTTTTCATTTTTATAAACGGCATCTATTACTTCTTTCAATTTTTTCAGTTCTGCATAAAAAGTAGATGTACTTTCTTCCAGGTTATCACTCACCCGCATACTGCTTAAAACTTTCATGGGTGAAAGAGTCAGTGCTTTTGCAAAAACGGATGAACCCATCATACTTAATACAATATTTACTCCCACACTTCTCAGAAATGTACTTTTACCCGCCATATTCGACCCGGTTATTAAATTCATTTGATTTACTCCTTCAGTTGAAAAAGAATTAGAAATCAATTTTTCTTTTGGTATTAACGGATGCCCTAATTCATCGGCACTAAATACACCTTCCTGGCTACTTAAAACCGGGAATGAATTTCCGGGATGATTGAAATGCAAGTTGGCGAGTGAAGAGAGAGATTCAATTGATGCCAATGCATAGAACCAATCGCCGATATTTTGTTTATTAGCTGTCTTCCATTTTTCAAGTGTAAAAATCTGCTGCAAATCCCAAAACAAAAATGTGTTGAGTGGAATAAATACAAGTGGGTTCAATCGGATATCCAACAGGTCAAGAATCTTTTTTAGTTTCCGGATGGATTGGGATGAAGTGGTGGAACCTGTTTTATATTTATTTTTTAACTGCAATAATAAAGTTGATTTAAATTCTTTTTTCTCAATCCACCCGATACTATCTGAAAGAGATTCTAATTGTGATGCAATTTTATTTAGTTGAAAATAGGCGGGCATCACCAGTTTGGAAATAATGAATGAAAAAGAAAGCATGAGAAGTATCAAAGGATAAAAAGCAGATGATGGAAGAATATCTGTTAAATGAAGAATGAGGAAACCGAAACTGATAGCAGGTAATACATATTTCAAAACTTTCCAATACGGGTTATTTAAAAAAGTATTGGGTTGTTGCAACCAGTTTTCAATTTTTTGTTGCGTTGCAATTGTAATAGGTGTTGCTAAGCCATGCGATTGAAACTGCTGCCGCCATTTTATTTCATCAGTTAATTCTTTAATTGCTATTTGGCGTTGAATAATTATTTCTTGTGATGCGGGATGCAGTAACCAATCTGCAAATAATGTATTTCCTTGTTCGCTGTTGGTGCGGTTGATGTATTGATACAGCGATGCTCTGCCAAAAATATCAAGATCGTTTGCATATTCATGGGTTTCGGGTTTGAATTGAGTGCCAGCTGGTAAATGAATGAAATGATGATTCAGCACTTCAATTTCTGTCTCATTTATTTTGATTAACCGGTTTATATTTTCAATTGCTGAATTATTATTTAAATCTTTAGACAGAATAAAAAGAAAAAGACCAGCCAGTATAACAAAAGCAAGTAAAGCAATTGGCAAACTATATGGCCAGAGATTCCAAACAGCGATAAATGCGGTGATAAGTGTTATAAACCTGAGCCAACCGAATATGGATTTGCGTTTTTGAAGTATTGTAATTTCATTGCTGAGTACAGATAATTGCTGTACATAAATTTCGGATGGGTTAGACATTGGGTAAAAATAAATTATTTCTGTTTGTGAACGTATCGAGTTTAATCTTTAATGAAAATTTTGAACGATAACTAAGTTAAGAGTGTTATTTTTGCAGACTGGTTCCAAAAATTTGCAATTTGCAATTTCAAATTTCAAATTGCAAATTGAAATGGGGGTGCCTGGTTTCGACAGCATAGATCTTTGATTGTGTAAGCATGTTCTGCGTTGTGTAATTAGCAGGCTAATCTGAATACTCAAAACTCAAATGGCAATACTCAGTATGCCATGGCTGCCTAATCAGTGATTAAGTAGTCATTAGGGTCGCCGGGCAGGTTGACTTGTTACCACGCCCCGCCGCCGACATCAAAATAAAACAGGTTGCTGCAACAGTGTGCTGTGAATGTTGTTTAAGCCGATCGCAGCTAAGTAATGAATTGGTTTGTTCGTTTCCGGTTCATTGCCGACAATCAATAATGAAATAAACATGTAGAAAGCTTTTGGGGAATATGTTTGGACAGGAGTTCGACTCTCCTCACCTCCAC
>JANOFP010000213.1:0-13543 GCA_031413675.1 Bacteroidota bacterium | reverse complement strand
TGTCCCTCAGTACTCATCAGCATTCCGTTGCGGTATATGCATACCCCCGTTGAAATGTTGCACAAAGATGATATAGAAAGTACCATCAAACTGATGTATGAAACTTTGTTAACTTTAACCCCGAAAATTAATTTGAGTTATATGTAAAAAATTTTGTAACCAACGGCACTACTACTATCAGGCTTCCGTTGTGTCACTCACTTGTACGTTCTGTAATACTATTCAGCAACATGCAGTCAGCCTTACAGATTCAAAAAAGTTTTTAATTATGATGAGTTATCTTTTATATATTGACCCGGGCAGCAGTTATTTGATTCAGGCAATAATTGCCGGGGCATTGGGATTCGTATTCTTTTTTAAAAATATTCTTACCTATATTAAATCATTCTTCACCCGCAAGTCAAAACCGGATAAGGATAACTGATGTCTTTGCCTCAACCACATCCTGCATCTTATCGTGATCCATCCGGTTTCATATTTGAAAAAGATGGAACAGTTTACCGTCAGGTAAATAAAATATTTAAAGAGGATTTCGACTTTTTTATTTCCTCGGGTTGTTACAAACACCTTGCTGATAATTCTCTTTTAATCACACATGATGTTGTAAAAGAAAATAGCACCGTCGATAAGAATTGTTATACAGTATTGAAACCCGAACAGCTTTCTTTTGTCAGCTATCCTTACGAATGGAGTTTTGATATGCTGAAGGACGCCGCACTCCTTACCTTAAAACTCATGAAGGAAAGTATCGGTTTTAAGTTGATTTTAAAAGATGCTACTCCTTACAATATTCAATGGCACAACGGGAAAATGATTTTTATTGACACACTGTCTTTTGAAAAATATGATGAAACAAAACCATGGATTGCTTACCGGCAATTTTGTGAATGTTTTCTTAGCCCATTGCTTTTGATGCATTATAGTAAGCAACATTTGCAAAATCTGTTGTACGCCTATCCCGAAGGAATACCTTTAGCTATATCGAAATCATTGTTACCCTGGCGGAGCCGGTTCTCTTTATTTACTTATTTGCATATTCACCTGCATGCAGAACTGACCAAAGCAGGACGTACTAAAACTTCACAACAAACTGGTTTTTCAAAAACAAAAATGTTGAACTTAGTCAGCAGTCTTGAGTCGTTGATAAAAAGATTAAAAACCCCACAGCAAAAGACAAACTGGAGTCAATATTATGAAGAAGCTGAACAGCGTGGCGATTATTTGGAGCAAAAGAAAATCATAATTGAAAATTGGCTCACTGAATTGCCCGAAATAAAAACAGCCACCGATCTTGGATCCAATGATGGTCAATTCTCAATTTTACTAAGCAAAAGAAATATTTATACGATCTCTGCCGAAGCTGATGCAAATTGCATCAACAATCTTTACCTCTTGTGCAAACAGAAAGCAATTTCTAATATTCATCCATTGATTATTGATTTGGCAAACCCATCAGCGGCAATTGGTGTTAACAATTACGAAAGAGATTCTTTTATCGGACGCACAAAAGTTGATTTATCACTTGCCCTCGCTTTAATTCATCACTTAGCGATTGGGAAAAATATTTCATTCACTCAATGTGCAGAATTTTTCAGCAACCTGGGCAAATATCTTCTAATTGAATTTGTACCAAAGCAGGATGAAAAAGTTCAGTTACTGCTTCAAAACAAAAAAGATATATATCCTCATTATACGATTGAAGTATTTGAAGAAAAATTTAAGCAGTATTTTACAATCGAAAAAAAGAAAAACATACAGGGTACTGAAAGAGTACTATACCTGATGAAAAAAATATGAAATCAAAAGTTTTAAATTTTCTGAATACGTATCCCGTATTTGTCTGGCTTTTGCCGGTATTTTTTGTATTTCATGGATATACGGAGTTTTATGAGCTTATTCCCGCCAAAGATGCAACAATTCTTGCCGGGGTTTATTTGCTGGCCGCAGTTGTATTAGTAGGAATGTTTTATTTGTTTTTCAGGAACATAAATAAGGCCGCAATTTTAGTTTTCTTAATGCTGAGTTTTAATTTTTTCTTTGGTCCGGCACATGACTGGGCAAAAACAAGTTCTGACGATGCTTTTTACACACGATATAGTTTTATTCTTATAGCTCTCGTAGTTTTTATTCTGGTAGCCATACTGGTTTTGAAGAAGAGAAAGAAAACGTTGTTCCAGATAACCCGTTATTTAAATCTTTTATTACTGGTTTTGTTGTTTGCTGATGTTTTTATTCTGATAAATAAAATATTTAACACCACATCAACTATCATTGTAAAAGATGAGTTTGTTAATTGTAGTGATTGTAAAAACCCGGATGTTTATTACATTCTGGCTGACGAGTATGCTGGGAAAAAACAACTGAATGAATTATTAAATTTTGATAACTCTGCTTTTGAAAATGAACTCCGGAAAAGAGAATTTCATATCGTGGATGATTCGCGGAGTAATTATAATTACACTATTTTTTCTTCAGCATCCATTCTGAATATGGATTATATCCCCGGCATTTATAAAATCAATCAGAATATTCATGACCGGAGAATTTGTTTCGATGTTATAAAAAATAATAAAACAATGCGGTTTTTTAAACAGGCAGGGTACGAGATTTACAATTACTCTATTTTTGATTTTCCGGGGCAGCCAACTTTGGCAAAGCCTTCAATTTTACCAGTTAAAACCAGGCCCATTATTGCTCAGACATTTCTGTTCAGACTTCAACGGGATCTTTGGTATCATCTGATTACGGATTTAAAATTAGCTTCGACTGAAAAAAATTCAATTTATAACGATAAAAAGAATATTGAAAATTTTCTTCGACTAACAAAAAAAGTAGCAACCGAAAAAACAAGTAAGCCAAAATTTATCTATACTCATCTTATGATGCCTCACAATCCCTATTATTATGATAAGGATGGCAATGAAACAAAATATGAATTACTGCGAAAAATATATGATTCAACAGAAACACGATATATCAGTTATCTCCAGTATTGCAATAAAGTTTTACTGCAACTTATCGATGCTATAAAATCCAATTCACAGAAACCTCCCATAATCATTTTAATGAGTGACCATGGATTTAAAGGTTACAACAACTACGACCATATCGAAACTTATTTTTCAAATTTTAATTCAATTTACCTGCCCGATTCAAATTACAAATCATTTTATAAGGGTATTTCAAATGTGAATCAATTCAGGGTTCTGTTAAATTCACATTTTAATCAGCAATTGCCACTTTTGAAAGATTCAACTATTATTATAACAGAATAGAAATATTGATGTAAAAGATTATTTTTGGACAGAAGCAAATGAATATGATAAATCCAAAGCGTATATTAATTCTTGCGCCACATACAGATGATGGTGAACTGGGTTGCGGAGGCACTCTTGCTAAATTTGCAGAACTGGGGGTTGAAATATTTTATGCTGCATTTTCAGATTGTAAAAAGTCGTTAGCTGCTGGTTTGCCTCCCGACACATTAAGAACGGAATGCAAAAATGCAACAGGTATATTAGGTATTAAAGAATCAAATCTTACTTTTTTCAATTTTGATGTAAGAACATTTCCAGCTTTCCGTCAGGAAATACTGGATGAAATAGTAAAGCTGAATAAAGCAATTCAACCCGATTTGGTATTTACACCGGCTAAATCTGATGTACACCAGGATCATGGTGTCATTTATTCTGAATCATTAAGAGCATTTAAATATTGTTCTTTGCTCGGTTATGAATTACCCTGGAATAATTCTTCTTTTCATACACAATGCTTTACTCAGCTTTCTGAAAAAAATTTAGAAACAAAAACGAATTCTTTACAAGCTTATACATCACAATCTCATCGGAATTATTTTAAAGAAGATTTTATTAAATCACTTGCAACGGTAAGAGGACTTCAGGCAAATACAAAATATGCAGAAGCTTTTGAAGTTTATAAATTGATTTCATAAATCACCAGCCAATTTGCTTCCCAAATTTCCCCAAGCCAAAATATTCATTTAGTTTCAAATTTAAGCCAAGCTGATTGAGGGCAGTATTATTCTGATAATTGGTTCTTGAAAAACGAATTTGAATTTTGTTTAGCAAGATGGCTATTCCCATCGAAAAACCATTCAGACTATTTCCATCTTTTCCGATATTCAGTTCCTTTCGCTGGAGATGATTATACCCAATCGTTGCTTCTAATTTTTTATCAACATGAATTGTAGTGGCCAGTACTACATGCCGGAATAATTTATCGAACGAGAATTTTTGATTGCTATTTCCAAAATCGTTTGCATTGTTAAACAATGTATCATTATAGCTTATATTAAACAAGGACAGATGATGTGCCGTAAACGAAAAACTGAATGGTGCATTTTTTAATCGTTGTGTAATGCCTGCCTGCAAATCAAATGGCAAATCGCCAGCTCGGCTTCCGCTATATTTTTTTAATTGGAAGCCTGCATTTTTTATCAGCACAGAAGCAGTAAAAAGTTTTGACGTATCACTGTACAACAAACCCATGTCCAGAGCCAGCCCATTTGCTTTATACTGACCATAATTCGAACTGATATATTTTGCCGTTACGCCCAGGTTCCATTTTTCTTTATAGTGATGAGATGCAGAAACCTGCATCGTGAAATCAACGGGCTTTAACTGACCGAATGCATTACCAGCGGCATCCGTTTGCAAAATATTTCCATAATCAAAGTAATGAAGCCCGTAACTGAAATTTGTTTTCAGTTTTGTATGATGATATCCCGATGAGAAATGATAGGTTTTAATGCCTGCATATAAATCATTAAAGACAATATTTACTTGTGTATGCATCGACTGTTTAAGTAAAGCAGGATTATGATAAGCCATTCCTACATCATTGGATGGGAAAGAAACATTTACACCACCCAATGCAGTTAGCTGTGGCGTATTCGGAAGATTGAGAAAACTAAAAACAGTACTGCCACCAATTGTTTGAGCAAACGAATGGCTGTAAAAAAATAACAGGATAAACGTAAATCGTAATTGCACAGTTACGAAAATAAGCTATTGCCTTAGTAAGAAAAAAAGGAACCCCGAATTATTCAAACCAAATGGATTGTTATTTTAGCAGTCGATGAGTATTACTCTTCTAATGCCAAATCCAATACTTCTTTCATAGTTTTTACATAATGAAATTTAATCCCTTTAATAAAGGTGGAATCTATTTCACTAATATCTTTCTCATTCAGTTTGCAAACGATAATTTCTTTAAGACCTGCTCGTTTAGCTGCCAGCACTTTT
The DNA here is from genome assembly GCA_031413675.1 of Bacteroidota bacterium. Lineage (GTDB taxonomy): Bacteria > Bacteroidota > Bacteroidia > Chitinophagales > Chitinophagaceae > VBAR01. The sequence goes on along the minus strand of JANOFP010000213.1, from coordinate 8,279 downwards.
TCTTTTAATCCACCAACAGGCAATACCTGGCCCCGCAATGTAATTTCCCCTGTCATTGCCAGAAATGGTTTTACTCTTTTACCTGTTAGTGCCGATGCAATAGCTGTCATCATTGTAATACCTGCACTCGGACCATCTTTTGGTGTAGCACCTTCTGGCACATGAATATGAATATTTTTTGTTGAAAATAACTTTGAATCCAGTTTGTATTTTTTTGCATTACTCTGTAAATAACTCAGCGCAGTGGTTGCACTCTCCTTCATTACATTTCCAAGGTTTCCGGTAAGTTTTAATTCTCCTTTTCCATCACTCAGGCTTGTTTCTATAAAAAGAATATCACCGCCGACATACGTCCAGGCAAGCCCAACTGCAACACCAGGCATATTTGCCGTTTTATAGAGTTCATTACTATATTTTGCTTTTCCAAGAATTTTTTCAACTCCCTCTGCTGAAATAGATGACTTTATTTTTCCTTTCATGGCAAGCTGTTTTGCCTGGTTGCGCATGATCGAGGCAAGTTGCCGGTCCAATTCTCTTACACCGCTTTCTCTTGTAAAATCCTGGATAATTTTTTCGATTACTTTATCACTGAAGTTGAGTGGTGTATTCTTTAAGCCATGCAATTCTTTTTGTTTGGGTATCAAATGTCTTTTAGCAATCTGAATTTTTTCTTCAACAGCATAACCACTTAAATCAATTATTTCCATCCTGTCCCGTAATGCAGGTTGAATATTTGCAATATTATTTGCAGTAGCTATAAATAATACTTTGCTTAAATCATATTCAAGCTCCAGGTAGTTATCATAAAAACTATGATTCTGTTCCGGATCCAGAACTTCAAGCAATGCAGAAGACGGATCGCCTCGAAAATCACTGCCCACTTTATCTATTTCATCTAATACGATTACCGGGTTTGATGATTTTACTTTGCGCAGCGATTGTAAAATTCTTCCGGGCATAGCCCCAATATATGTTTTACGATGCCCTCGTATTTCGCTTTCATCATGTAATCCACCCAAACTTTGACGTACATATTTTCTGCCAATTGCATTTGCAATGCTTTTCCCCAATGAAGTCTTACCAATTCCGGGAGGACCAGCAAAACAAAGAATCGGGCTTTTCATATCGCCTTTTAATTTTAATACAGCTAGATATTCCAGTATTCTTTCTTTAATTTTTTGCATACCATAATGGTCATGATCTAAAGTTTGTTTTGCTTTTTTCAAATCATAATGATCTTCTGTGTATTCTTCCCAGGGCAATTCAAGCATCAGATCAAGATGATTGTATATTACAGAATAGTCGGGTGTACTCGGATGCATTCTTTCTAATTTCTCGGTTCCTTTTTTAAATGCTTCCTTAGCTGCAGCACTCCATTTTTTTGCTTCGGCTTTTTTCTGCATCTCTTTTATTTCCTGCACATTGCTATCGCCACCCAGCTCATCTTTGATGCTTTTCATCTGCTGATGCAAAAAATATTCACGTTGCTGTTTATCTATTTCTGTTCTTGTCTTTGTTGTTACTTTATTTTTTAACTCGGCAAACTGCAATTCTTTTTGCAACAACTGCATCAATAAATCGGCACGTTCACGAATTTTATTTAGCTCAAGTAGTTTTTGTTTTTCTTTTAAATCGGTATTCAAATTACTCGAAACAAAATGTATCAGGAAAGAAGGATTCTCAATATTTCGTAGAATGATAGATGCTTCAGATGGGATATTTGGGGAAAGCTGTACAATTTCCGTTGCCAGATCTTTTATGTTGGCAACATAGGCCGCAAAGTCGGCATCTACTACTTCCTGCTCATCATCGAGTCTTGTTATTTTTGCTTTGAAATAGGGATCGTCAGAAACAATTGCATCCACAACAAACCTTAGTTTTCCCTGGATAATTATTGTAGTTCCGCCATCGGGCATCTTTATCAGTTTAATAATGCGGGCAATGGTTCCGATACTTTCAAGATCTTTTAATTCAGGGTCTTCAATTGAACTGTCTTTTTGTGCAATTACGCCAATCAGTTTATCAGCTTTATAAGCATCGTTAACTGCTTTTATACTTTTATCTCTGCCAACGGTTATGGGTAACACTACGCCGGGAAATAAAACGGTATTTCTTAATGGCAACAAAGGGATTTCGGCTGGAACTTCAATATCAGTATTATCCTGATCGGTTTCATTTAATGGAATTATCGGCAAAAAATCCATGTCTTCTTCTTGTTTCGGAAACATTTTTTCAAAACTCATAGCCTTTCTTATTTAGACAATCTGACAGCAGATTATAGTGGGTGTTAAATGTACAATTTGAATCTATGCTAGTCAAGTTTAATGCCATTAGAATTAAAAAGCCCTTCTGCTGACAGAAGGGCTTATAGTTTTTCAGGGTCTTAATCTTTTGAGTATTATAGTGCTATTCCGACAGATACTTGAAATCCCTGGCTTTTCCATTTATCCTGATTGTCTATATCATTAATGTTAGATAAACCAACTGTATATCGGCCGGTAACTCTGAATTTTGAAAGTTGAAGTTCTGTTCCAACAAGCATTGAAAAATCGCCACGTTTAAATGCATCGCCACCATTTTGAAGAATAGTTCTGTTTTGATCAATCAATATTCCGAATTGTGGGCCTGCCTGTAATCTGAAAAATTTTGCCAATCTATAATCCAGAATCAGTGGAATGGAAAGATAATTCAATTTAATACTGTTGCCACCCGATGGATTGAAAACATTCTGATAAATATTTTTATAATTACTGTCTAACCTTGTTGAGAATTGATTGAATAAAACTTCAGGTTGGAGTTCCAGTTTTTTGCTAAGCTTAATTTCCATAAAACCACCAATTTGATAGCCATAGCGGAATTCGTCCTTAAAGGATTTGCCTTCCACTTTCATAATATTAGCACCTGCTTTTGCGCCAATATGAAATTGCGCCATCCCCGTAATTGATAGTAAAATTGTGGCGGAGAGAAATAATAACCTTGTTTTCATTGTAAAGATTTTTTTGTTTAAAAATTTATCACATCAGTCAAAGCTCACAAATCTGCTTATTCAATTTTCAAGTATAATGCCATGTAGCCTGTTACGATGTTAATTTTTTTTAACTACTGAAAAGAATTTTAGTAGTAACAACTAAAGAAAATAATTATTGTGAAGGGTATTAGAAGGTTTTGCAAAAAAAAATTAAAACATAAAACCCAAATTAACCGTAAACAAAGTATTGAAGTTATTGGAGGTGGCGGGATAGTAATAATCAAATATAACCTGTGGTTGAATAAAAAATTTACCTACGGAATATTCTCCTTTTAAAAATAAAGACCAGGAGAGTGGCTGAAAATTTATTTTATCATCTAAATAAATATTTTCTGAGTTGTAAAGTACATTGGCGCCACCGCTTCCATTGCTTCTCAGTATTTGCGCATATGTAGCACTCGATTGATTGAAGCCAAATTTTTGTGTTCCCAACGTAATAGCAGCCTGTGGCGTAAAGCGGATATGGTCATTGTAAGTAAATACATCTAACCAATAAATATCTTTTCGTAAAGAACCCGTGACAGAAAAATCGGAAATGGACTCGGTCGTATTAATAAATGTATATCCTCTTGGGCGGAGTCGCAATGAGTTTATCAATTCTTCCCGTTCCATAAGTTCACTTCGGCTGCCCCAGCCATAACTTAACTGAATAGAGGGGCGTACCCATAATTTTCGCCAGGTGAAATAGGCATACAATTCATTTTGCAAAGGTGATGTGTAAAACGCCAAAGAATCTTTTGTAAAATATCTTGAATAGGAAAACCCGGTTGCCAATTTTTTATTTTTCAAATAATCAAAACCAGGACTGATGGAAAACTGGTATAGATTCATTTTAACATCATCATTTACCATAAAGCCCGTTGCTGTTATTCCAAAACCCGATTTATCATAATAACCTAAAGATGGAGAGTAAGTAAGTTTCTTAGCCGTTTGAAGATCAAAGGATGATTTTCTATTAAAATTAAAATAGCCTTTTCCTATAGCCAGGTTTGCCAGATAATAACTACTCGGTGTAAGTATGGAATCCAGAAATGAATCCAAATCTTTCATGAGTAAATCATAATCTAACGAAGTATCAGAAAGAAGTACATCGAACGTATCTTTTGTAGAGGCTTCAATTTTTGAAATAGTAGTATCTGCCGGAGTACTTTGTGAATACACGGTGCTTGTGCAGGTCAGTAAGACCAGTAGTATTGTAAAGATTCGAATCATCGGCAGCTAATTCCCGGTTCTGTATATGTTTATGGTAACGGGCTTATGACTGAATGTGTTTTACTAAGTTTAACGCTTGAAAAAGAATCTGTTAATAAACGAATTATCCAAATAAAAATTTTACTCTAATAGATATTAAATTAATTCGATAACAGTAATCTCAGGTAAAATTCCCACTCGGCCGGGGTAACCAATAAACCCAAAGCCACGATTTATATATAGCTTTTGGCTTCCTTTTTCATACAAACCAGCCCATTGATTGTAAACATATTGAACCGGGCTCCACTTAAAACCAGGGATTTCAACTCCAAACTGCATTCCATGAGTATGTCCCGAAAGCATCAAATTAATATCAGGATAATCTTTTAGCACCTCAGCATCCCAATGAGAAGGATCGTGGCTCATTAAAATTTTAAATGACTCTTTTTCCAGGCCTGAATAGGCTTTTTGCAAATTCCCATATTTAGGAAATCTTACTTTTGAACTCCAGTTCTGTACACCCAGCAACGAAATTTTATCGTCTCCTTTTTCTAAAATTACATTTTCATCCATCATTAATCGCCAACCCATTGATGTGTGAACTATTTTTAGTTGTTCAAGATTTTCATGTTGTTTTGTTGTCCATAATTTTTTTCCCGCCAATTCTTCTTTCTTTTTATGGTCGTCATCATCATCATCCCATTTTATATAATCACCATAATCATGATTACCCAGGATTGAAAAAACACCCAGTGGTGCATTGAGTTTACTAAAAATTTCCTTGTAGTCATTCATCTCTTCTGCAAGATTATTTACCAGGTCTCCTGTAAATAAGATCAGGTCAGGTTTTACTGCAAGAATTTTATCAACGCCTTTTTGGACCGCAGCTTTATCTGCAAAACTTCCGGAATGTATATCTGAAATATGCACAATCTTCAGGCCTTTGAAAGCAGCAGGCAGATCGGAAAAAGCCATCTGCATTTTCTTTAACTGATAACGGTATTTATTTCCAAATCCATAAAGTAATGTTCCAAACAAACCACCACCCACCAACATTCCGGCCCAACTGAAAAAAGCGGATCGGGAAATTCGATCTCCATCCTGAATTGTTTCTCCCTCAGTACCACGAAAAAATATTTTGCCAGCAATCCACTGAATCAATCTTCTTAAATCATCTACTAAAAAGAAAACGGATGCAATTAGTTTTGCAAAAAATAACCCGGCTATCATAGCAAATAAAGTAGTGCGAAAAATTTTTGCCTGATTTTCAAATTTGATATAAGGCAGTAATAATAAAATGATAATTGCACCGACGGATAGAATCCAATAGGTGGAATAAATAATAATTTTTGTTTTAGGACTGGCTGAATTAGATAAAAATTTTATTGTTTGGAAAACATAAATGTCCAACAAAACCATAAAGCCAATCAGGAACCACCAAAAAGGAGTATTTCTCATAGTAGATGCGAAAATAGCCAAACATGAAATTACAAGGGCTATTTATTTGAAAGTTTATATTTGCCCAACTAAGATTTGATGTATATGCAGTTAACTTACTACGGTCATTCATGTTTTGCGGTTATGGCCAATGGGAAAACAATTTTGTTCGATCCGTTTATTACACATAATGAATTGGCAAAAGATATAAGCATTACGGATATAAATGCAGATTATATTCTGCTCTCTCATGGTCATGTCGATCATATAGCAGATTGTGTGGCAATAGCCGAAATAACAGGGGCAAAAGTTGTCTGCAGTTGGGAGATATATGAATGGCTAAACCGCCAGAGAATAAAGAATACACACCCGATGAATACCGGTGGCCGTTGGGATTTTGGCGACTTTTCGGTTAAGTGTACTGTCGCGCAGCATAGCAGTGGCTTACCCGATGGAAGCTATGGTGGCAGCCCGATGGGGTTTATTATTTATTCTAACGATGGCAATTTTTATTATAGCGGCGATACTGCGCTTACACTGGATATGCAATTGATACCAAAATGGGCAAAACTTAATTTTGCCGTTTTACCCATTGGCGACAATTTTACCATGGGATATGAAGATGCCGCTGAAGCAGCTAAAATGATCGGTTGCAAAAATGTTGTGGGAGTGCATTACGATACTTTTGGGTTTATAAAAATTGATCATGCAAAAGCATTAAAAACATTTGAAGACGCGGGTTGTAATTTATATTTACCAAAAATCGGGGAAACAATTTCTTTAATTTAAAATCAATTCGTCCGCCTCTGGCGGATAAGAACAATGGCAAGAATAATAGGAGTAGCAAATCAAAAAGGAGGAGTAGGTAAAACTACCACGGCTATTAATTTAGCTGCAAGTCTTGGTGTTTTAGAATACAGAACGTTGCTGGTAGATGCCGATCCACAGGCAAACAGTACGACCGGTATGGGATTCGATCTGCATAATGTAACACATAGTTTGTACGATTGTATGGTCAATGAATCGAAAGCAAAAGATGTGGTATTGAAAACCGAAATTCCAAATCTGCATCTTATCCCTTCGCATATCGATCTGGTGGGTGCCGAAATAGAAATGATCAATTATCCGAACCGGGAAATGGTTTTGCAGAATTTGCTGGAACCCTTACGCAATGATTATGATTTTATCATTATTGATTGTTCGCCATCACTTGGCCTAATAACCGTAAATGCTTTAGTGGCTGCCGATTCTGTTGTTGTGCCGGTACAGTGCGAATTTTTTGCATTGGAAGGGCTTGGCAAATTACTCAACACAATTAAAATAGTTCAAACCCGCCTCAACACATCATTGCAAATAGAAGGAATTCTTATGACCATGTATGATGGTCGTTTGCGTCTTTGCAACCAGGTGGTGAGTGAAGTACGGAAACATTTTGATGAAATGGTTTTCAACACAATCATACATCGCAATTCAAAATTGAGCGAAGCACCAAGCGTAGGCAAACCCGTAATTTTATATGATGCCAACTGCAAAGGATCTATCAATTACCTTAATCTTGCGAAAGAAATACTGCAGAAAAATGATATGACAAAGATTAAGAATGAAGAACGGATCCTGGAATTATAAGTTGTAGATTTCAAATTTGCTTACAGAATCCTTCAAACAATTTTAAATTTTCAATTTTAAATTTGCAACGTAACATGACTTCTCCCAAACAAAATAATAAAGAGCTTCTTGGAAAAGGAATCCGGTCCCTACTGCAAAGTATTGACTCGGATTTAAAAACCAGCAGCGGAAATTTAAAATCAACAGTTGTTGAAAATGCGACAGGTATCAATCGCATTTCTATTAATGATATAGAACCCAACCCCAAACAGCCAAGAAAGGATTTTGATGAGCAAGCAATGCTTGAATTGGCAAATTCGATAAGGTTGCATGATATTGTTCAACCTATAACCGTTTCAAGACTCCCCTCAGGCCGCTATCGGTTGATTGCCGGTGAACGAAGATGGCGTGCCGCAAAAATTGCAGGTATCCCTGATATTCCCGCTTATATACGTCATGCAAATGATTCACAATTATTAGAACTGGCATTGCTCGAAAATTTGCAACGCGAAGATTTGAATGCAATAGAAGTGGCACTCAGTTATAAACGCATGATGGATGAATTGGAATACACACAGGAAAATGTTGCAGAACGAATGGGTAAGGATAGAAGTACAATTGCAAATTTTATCCGCTTGTTAAAATTACCCCCCGATATTCAAGTAGCCGTTCGCAACGGAGTTATTAGTATGGGCCATGCACGAGCCATTATCAATGTGGATACAATCGATAAACAACTTTTTATTTTTGATGAGATAAAGGATAAAGGATTATCGGTTCGCCAAACAGAGGCATTGGTACGTAATTTATATAAACAGGGTGGTCTCTCAAATGGTGGGATTAAAAATTTCACAAAAAGCAGACTTGAACCTCAGTTTCAAAAAATAGAGGATAATTTAGCATCGCATTTCAGTACAAGAGTAAAGTTGAAGCACGGAAAAAATAATTATGGATCAATATCATTTGAATATTATTCGATAGAAGAATTGAATGCTATATTGAATAAGATGAATATTAC
>JANOFP010000212.1:0-2975 GCA_031413675.1 Bacteroidota bacterium | reverse complement strand
AGTTTGCCCATACCTTTGCCAGCTAGCAACAATAAACTTCAAGAATTATGTCAGCTCCTGTCCTAACAATTTCACCAGAAAAATTGGAAAGCCTTGGTCTTAAAAATTCTGAAAATATCCATTATCAGCTTAGTCCTGAAGAGTTGGTTTATGATTCATTAAGAATTGGGGAAGGCGTATTGAATGATACCGGTGCATTGGTTATTAAAACAGGCGAATTCACCGGACGGTCACCAAAAGATAAATTTACTGTGAAGGATGAAACCACAACGGATTCTGTACACTGGAATGAATTTAATATTCCCATCGAACAAAAATATTTTGATATTGTTAAAAAGAAAATCCTGGATTATTTAGGTCAACGACCTGAGTTGTGGGTTCGTGATTGTTATGCTTGTGCCGACCCACGGTACCGTATCAACATCCGTATAGTAAATGAAAAACCCTGGATAAATTTGTTTGCCTATAATATGTTTCTGCGACCAATGGAAGATGAATTAGAATCTTTTAATCCTGATTGGATAATTCTTTCAGCACCCGGATTGAGACTGGATCCTAAAGAATGTGGCACAAGACAACACAATGCTGCAATCGTTTCATTCAAAGATAAAATGATATTGATTGCAGGCACGGGTTATACCGGAGAAACCAAGAAAGGAATTTTTACCATACTCAATTATATATTGCCCCATGAAAAAAATGTATTGAGTATGCATTGCAGTGCCAACATGGGAAAGGATGGCGATACTGCAATCTTTTTTGGATTAAGTGGTACGGGTAAAACAACGTTGAGCGCCGACCCAAACCGAAAGCTGATTGGTGATGATGAACATGGTTGGACAGATGATAACATTTTTAATTTTGAAGGAGGTTGTTATGCAAAAACAATAAGCCTGACTGAAGAAAAAGAACCCGAGATATATAATGCAATAAGACCCGGCGCATTATTGGAGAATGTTACATTCTATCCCGGCACAAACAGAATAAATTTTGATGATGGGTCTATAACAGAAAACACCCGGGTTTCATATCCTTTAAATTTTATCAGCAATGCAATGGAACCATCCATTGGTGGGTTGCCAAAAAATATTTTCTTTTTAACCTGTGATGCCTTTGGCGTATTGCCACCTATTTCGAAGTTGAGTCCGGGGCAGGCAATGTACCAGTTTATCTCTGGTTATACAGCCAAGGTGGCCGGTACTGAACTCGGCGTTACGGAACCTAAGCCAACATTCAGTGCCTGTTTTGGTGCTCCGTTTCTTCCATTACATCCGGGTAAATATGCCCAGATGCTTGGAAAAAAAATGACAGAACATAAAGTAAATGTATGGTTGATAAATACCGGATGGACCGGTGGTGCTTATGGAGTAGGTAACCGGATGAAGTTAAAATTTACAAGAGCCATGATAACGGCTGCATTGGAAGGCAAGCTGGATAATGCAGAATTTGAATCTCATCCTGTATTTGGAATGGCAATACCGAAAACATGTGACGGTGTACCTTCTGAAATTCTAAACCCCAGAAATACATGGGCAGATAAAAATACTTATGACGAAAAAGCAAAATACCTTGGCGGATTATTTATAAGAAATTTTGAAAAATATGCCAGCGGTGTTTCTGATGAAGTAAGACAAGCCGCACCAAAAATATAAATTGTCTAAAAAAAACTTCGATTGTTTGCCAGAATCCTCTGAATTTTCAGGGGATTTTTTTTAAGCTCAATTTAAATAACTAAAAATAAAATCTGAGCGTTTTCAAAACTTGCGGGTTCAATTATCAATATTAAATAATCATTTTACAAATAAAGAACCGCCCCACTCGCAACTTATCTCCCGATAGCTATCGGGACACAATTCACCATTTTTACCATTTCTTTTGATTTTTTTTCTCCAACTTGCTGTTCATATTATATGAAGATTCAAAAATTATTATCGGTTTTCTTTTTTGCTATCCTTTTTCTTTCTTTTAAAGAAAAAAGAAATGAAGATTATATACCCTGGAATAGTAATCGTAAACTAAACTGGGATGATTTTAAGATGGCTACACCTGCTAAAACAAGTGACGCTGCATTAACCACAACGTATGTTGGTTTTAGTTTTAGCAGAAACAGAGATGAAATAAAATTTGACATTGAATGTAAATTTCAAAAAAGCAGATCCTGGGTACGGGTAAATACAGAATATATTCTCAAACATGAACAAGGGCATTTTGATATAGCAGAAATTTTTGCAAGAAAACTAAATAAAGAAATAATAACTTTTTTAGCGAAAAGTAAACAGCACGAAGAGTTGAATAAAATTTACACTAAAGTGATGAAGGAAAAAAGTGATTTGCAACAGCAATACGATGATGAAACAAATCATAGCATTAATAAAACTCAACAAGCCAGCTGGAATAAAAAGATTGAAGTGATGCTTGAAGAATTGAAAGAATACGGGGATTATTGACTCAACGAAATCCTCACTTTTAAGCCACCTCTTGTATTTGTAATGGGAAATGAGTTGCTGATTTTTGGAATACTGCGGTTTTGTTCAAAGTATAATTGTAAACTCACTCTTTTATTCAATACGTAATCGATTGATGGTGCTATACGGATTACTTTTTGTCCCGAGGTACCAAAGGATGTGTTCTGATCTAATTTTGTATTGGCAGTTGCATCATCCCGCAAACTGAAATCAAATTTGAATGTAACATCATTATCTAATTTTTCTCCATTCTTTCCAATCTTCACATTTTTTAAGAAAGGTATTCCTCTTTTTCTCCAGTTAAAACCAAAAGTTACTTCTTCGGATCTATTTTCTGCTAACTGATAATCGATTAAACTTAAACTCAGTTGTCTTGACTTCCGGTACTCAAACCGAAATGTCATTTGATTGGTGAACGTCATATCCAACTACCTACATGTTAAAAATCACAGACCTACACGCCAAAATTGGCGAAAAAGAGATATTAAAAGGCTTAAACCTCGAAGTTAA
>JANOFP010000211.1:0-1895 GCA_031413675.1 Bacteroidota bacterium | reverse complement strand
GTATTAACAAAATATATTCAACTCATCTATAGTTTAAAATCACAAACTTTATATTGAAGCCCCCTTGCTGGGGCTTAATAATGATTACAAAAACTGAAATCCTAACTTAATACCCACTCGCCATACAATATAGTCCTAAACGAAAATCGTTTCTGATCTAGGTGTTATTCCGGGTTTATTGAACTAAAGAGTAAATCAAATTGGTATAACTTGCACAGATTAACTGAAGCATACAGCGCAATATGAAGAAAAATTTATTTTTAGCATTTGAAGGAATAGATGGAAGCGGAAAAAGTACACAGTCAAAACTATTGGAAGAAAAATTGAATGCCGAAGGAATAAAAGTTTACCATACATACGAACCCACCGGCAGCCCGATAGGATTGATGATAAAGAAAATATTCCGGCATGAAATGGAAGCCGATCACCGTACCATTGCGGGTTTATATGTCGCAGATAGAATTGATCATCTGACAAATAACAACGATGGGATTTTAAAAAAACTGGATGAAGGATTTACAGTCATCACAGACCGTTATTATTTCTCTTCTTATGCCTACCAGGGGACACATATGCCACAGGATTGGGTGATTATGGCAAATTCAATCAGCGCTGATGAACTGAGACCTGATTTAAATATTTTTATTGATGTTTCTCCTGAAATATGTATAAATCGTTTGAATAAAAACAGGAATCAAATTGAATTATATGAAAGTCTTGAAAATCTTAAAAATGTAAGAGCCAAATATTTTGAAGCATTTGATAAGCTTCAAAAGGATGAAAAAATTTTTATAGTAGATGGCAACCGTTCAGTAGAAGTAATTTTTTCAGATATCTGGGAAAGAATAAAATCAATGCTTTGATTACAATTGCTTCAGGTAGCTTAATTTAATAATAGAATGATCTTCTGTCTGTCTTTTCTGTAAAACATTATCAAAACCGCGGTGATTAAATACGACATAGAAATACGAAAGCGGTTGGTACTCCCACGAAAACCGGACATTATAATTGCTCAGATTATTTTCAGAATTTTTCTGGTAAAATCCGATCAGCTGAAGCCTCGGATTTAATGCAAGCCGGGCTGAAAGGCTGAAGAGGTTTACATTTTTTGTGATTGCCGGTGTGCCCACATTTTTAAAATGATTGATATTATACTGCCCTGTTAAACTGAAATGCGGCGATGGCGAAACAGTCATGGCAAAATTTCCGTTATTTAATTTTCCATTATAATATTTTCCAAATGTCCCATTGATACTAATACTAACGGGTTTTGATTGGTCGGTACTATATAAAATCTGGTGATTTAAATATGAATATTGACCCGGTATAATCGTAATACCCAAGGGAGAAAATGTTTCAGTAAGCCGCTGATAATAATGACTGATAATATTACCTATATAACCGCCGTTTTGAAAATTAAACCATATAGGGTTAACAAGAATTTGCCTTTCAGTTAATTTTCCTGTAGATGCCTGGTGATACATTTCCAGCCATGCACCCGGTTCAAATGCCCGAATCAATTTTGGAAAAGGTAATTTTTTACCACGATAATACCAATAAATACCTGGGGTAGTACCTATCACATCATTTCTTGAAACAAAACCAAGTTCCGGATTAAAATCTTTTGTAACAAATGACTGAGTCCACCAAAATTTCCATTGATTGGTGGTATAATAATATTGAGCAAAGCCTGAAAAGCCTTGCTTACCCGTACTGCTTGTTGTGGAATGCACCAGCATTGTATTCAATGAATGTGATTCACCCATTCTGAAAAATCCATCTACTGCGCTTACTACATTACTCCCGTCTTTATTATTTTTTAAAGTAGTCAATAAACCAACACGGTTTTGTTTGCCTATATTCTGTGAATAACGACCTACAAAAAAATTTGTACC
>JANOFP010000210.1:0-2620 GCA_031413675.1 Bacteroidota bacterium | reverse complement strand
GATAGATGAAGCAGTGAACCGGAGAAAAAACTCGAATGCATCTTATACTTTTCACGGTAGAGATGTATATGCATATACAGGGGCAAGACTGGCTGCCGGAATTATCAATCTGGAAAAAGTAGGTAAACGCCTATCCAATTCAATTGTTACAATTGACTTTCAAAAGGCGGTGTATGAAAATGGAACAGTAAAAGGTAATATTCCTATCCTTGATATACAATATGGAAATGTGTGGACGAATATTGATGAGAGCATATTTAAAAAATTGAGTTTGCAATATGGCGATACGTTACACATAGAAATTTTTCATGAACATGAAAAAAAATATGCAGGCAATATGCCTTATGTAACAACTTTCTCAGAAGTAGGAGAGGGAAAACCGCTTTGTTATCTCAACAGTTTACTCAATGTTTCTTTTGCATTGAATATGGAAAATTTTTCTGAAAAGAATAAAGTGTTTAGTGGTGCGGATTGGAATGTTGTGATAAAGAAACCGATTAAATAGCAACGGTAGCTACCACTTTTTCAATCACTGTTTTTCCTGGATACACTTCCAATGCTTTTTCCAGGCAATCCATAGCAGAATTCAACGCTTCTTTATTTAATACATAGGCAAGCCTCACCTCATTTTTTCCCAATCCGGGTGTGCTATAAAATCCTGTAGCAGGTGCAAGCATTACGGTTTGTTTATTAATTGAAAAATCTTCCAAAAGCCATTGACAGAATTTATCAGCATCATCAATGGGCAATCTTGCAATAGCATAAAATGCTCCACCGGGGTTAGGGCAAAAAACGCCTGGCATATTATTCAATCGCTTCACCATTAAATTTCTTCTTGATAAATATTCTGATTTCGGCTTGTCAAAATAGGAATCGGGTAAATCAACAGCTGCTTCTCCCATTATTTGTGCAAGACCAGGGGGGCTTAATCTTGCCTGCGCAAATTTCATTGCCGTATCATAAATCTTTTTATTTTTTGTTACAAATGCACCAAGTCTTGCACCACATGCACTATATCGTTTAGAAATCGTATCCATTAAAATTACATGCTCATCCATATCTGTTAAATGCATAGCACTTATAGAATCTCCATCGTAGCAAAATTCACGATAAGCTTCATCGCTTAAAAAATATAAATTATGTTTCAAACAGATTTCTTTCAGCGCTTCCATTTCACTGCGACTATATAAATAACCCGTTGGGTTGTTGGGGCTGCAAATAATAATTGCTTTTGTTTTTGGAGTAATGCGTTTTGCAAAATCTTCTATTGGGGGTAAGGCAAAACTGTTTTCTATATGTGAAGTAACGGGCACTACATTGACTCCTGCAGCACAAGCAAAGCCATTATAGTTTGCATAATACGGTTCTGGAATAATCACTTCATCACCTACATTCAAACAACAAAAAAATGCAAACATGATTGCTTCGCTGCCACCTGTTGTAATAAGAATTTGTTCATGCGTTACATCAATGCCCACTTTTTTATAATACTGTACCAGTTTACGGCGGTAGCTTTCATTACCTGCACTATGGCTGTATTCCAACACTTTTATATCAGCATTTCGTACAGCATCTAAAATTGCAGGCGGTGTTTCTATATCTGGCTGGCCAATATTTAAATGATAAACTTTAATCCCTTTTTTCTTAGCTGCTTCAGCATAAGGAACTAATTTACGAATTGGGGATGGCGGCATCAGCGTGCCACGTGTTGAAATAGTAAGCATGGGTAAAGGTAAAAAAGATGGAGTTAGCTAAAAAAGAAATTTAAAATGATTCAGGTTTCCAAAAAAAAATCCCCGCTTTTGTAAAGCAGGGATATAATTAAATATTCTCAATTAGTCTTTTCCAGACTTAGGTTTTTGTGCAATTACTTTTTCTTTTGTTTTTAAATAAGCAGCATAATCTGCTTCATTCAGTACTTCGCCTTTTATAGTTATCACTTTTAATTCATCTATACCTGCAAGTTTTACTGAAATTGTTTTTGTAAATGGACCAGGTGCCGCTGCATTAAATCCTGCAGTAAGTTTATTTGCATCACCAGGCAAAATAGGCTGTTCGGGTTTTACAGGTGTTGTACATCCGCAACTTGCAGTTGCACTTTCTACTACCACCGGTGTTTTGCCAATATTGCTGATTGCAAAATCATAAGTTACAGGAGTACCTGCTTTTATTTTTCCAAAATCATGCTCAGTAGACTTAAATTTAACATGATCGTCAAATTTTCCTTGCTGTGCAATTATTACTGAACTGAAAATTAATGCTACTGCCGCAATTAGTAATTTTTTCATAACGGTGTTTTATTTTAAATTTTTATAAAGATTGTTTTTTCAAAAATAGAACGGAGGTGTTTGCAGGTGCTGCTCCCTCAGGTGCTTTCCATACCTGCCCTGAAATTTTTATTTGTTTAGTAAATGTTCCATCGTAATTAATAGTGATGAATTTTTCAAACGGACCTTCTGCTGCTGCATTATATCCAACTTTAATAATTGAAGTTGCACCTGCTGCTATTTCTTCACGACTCCATTCAGGTGTTGTGCATCCGCAACTTGCAGATACATTTTCAAGTTTAAGCGGCGTTAATCCAATGTTTACAATTTCAAAATTATAGTAAACAGGTTTG
>JANOFP010000209.1:0-9888 GCA_031413675.1 Bacteroidota bacterium | reverse complement strand
GTTAAGAACATGATTACCGGTGCTGCTCAAATGGATGGTGCAATCCTAGTTGTGGCGGCAACAGATGGTCCAATGCCACAAACTAAAGAGCATATCCTTTTGGCTCGTCAGGTTGGAGTACCTACAATTGTAGTATTCATGAATAAAGTTGACTTGGTTGACGATCCTGAATTATTAGAACTAGTTGAAATGGAAATTCGTGATCTTCTTACCTTCTATGGTTTTGATGGCGCCAATACTCCAATCATACAAGGTTCTGCAACAGGTGCGTTAGCTGGCGAAGAAAAATGGCTTAAGGCTATTGATGATTTAATGGATGCTGTTGACAGTTATATTCCATTACCTCCTCGCCCGGTTGATCAACCATTCCTGATGTCAGTTGAAGATGTATTCTCGATCACTGGTCGTGGTACAGTTGCAACGGGTCGTATTGAAAGAGGTCGTGTAAAAACTGGTGAACCAGTTGAAATCGTAGGTTTAATAGAAAAACCATTGAACTCAACTGTAACGGGTGTTGAAATGTTTCGTAAAATACTTGATGAAGGTGAAGCCGGTGATAACGCAGGTTTATTGCTTCGCGGTATTGAGAAAACTCAAATCCGTCGCGGTATGGTTATTTGTAAACCAGGTTCTATCACTCCGCATACAGAATTCAAAGCTGAAGTCTATGTTTTAAGCAAAGAAGAAGGTGGTCGTCATACTCCATTCTTTCAAAAATATCGTCCTCAGTTTTATTTCCGTACCACGGACGTAACTGGCGAAGTAGAGTTGAATGCAGGAACTGAAATGGTTATGCCTGGTGATAACACATCATTAAGTGTAAAACTAATTCAGCCTATTGCAATGGAAAAAGGTTTAAAGTTTGCAATTCGTGAAGGTGGTCGTACAGTTGGTGCAGGTCAGGTAACAGAGATTATTAAATAATTGACTTATCTTTAAATATCAATTAGCTAATTAGCAAATTTGCTAATTAGCTAATTATTTTACGGGCATGGTGCAACGGTAGCATACGGGTCTCCAAAACCTTTGATCTGGGTTCAAATCCTAGTGCCCGTGCAAATTAATTTTGAAAAGAAAATAAAATGAACAAGATTACTACTTACTTCAAAGAAAGCTACAAAGAGCTGATGGAAAAAGTAACCTGGCCCACATGGCAGCAACTTCAGCAATCTACCATGATAGTACTTGGTGCTACTTTGGTAATCACGGCTATTATAGCATTGATGGATTTTGCCTCCAACGGCGCATTAAAGTTTATCTATAATCAATTGTTTTAAATCTGATGGAAGCAAATACAACAACCGAGATCGCTTTGCAGGATACCAAATGGTATGTATTGCGTGTAGTGAGTGGAAAAGAACGTAAGGTTAAAGAATATTTAGATAAAGAAATTACCCGAGGTGGTTGGGATAAAGTGGTTAAACAGGTTTTTCTTCCAGTGGAGAAAGTGTATAAAGTTGCCAATGGGAAAAAAGTTGTTCGTGAAAGAAACTACTATCCGGGTTATGTAATGATTGAAATATTGGAAGGAAAACTAAGTGATGATTTGAGAGATGTAATTAAAAACACAAATAGTGTAATTCATTTTTTGGGAAAAGAAAACCCAATCGCATTAAGAAAAGCAGAAGTAAATAAAATGCTGGGTAAAATGGATGAAATGGCTGAAGTAGGTGGCGTAAGTATGAGTGAACCATTCATTGTTGGTGAAACAATTAAAATTATTGAAGGACCATTCAACGACTTTAATGGTGTAATTGAAGATGTAAACGATGAAAAAAAGAAATTGAAAGTAACCGTAAAAATATTTGGCCGCTCTACACCAGTTGAGTTGAATTATATGCAGGTTGAGAAAATTAGCTAAACATTTTAATTAATAAAAATAGTGCAGACATCCGCCAACCGGCGGATGTCTTTTTTTGTATATAAGAAATGATGGTTACTCGTAACTTATCATGAAATGGACAGGGAAAAAGGAGGGATTTTTAAAATAATATTAATCTGTATATGAAGCTTATTACAAAATCAATTTTTCTAAGTCTGTTTGTTTTTTCGTGCAAGAAAAATATTCCAACTACATTTTCTGAAGCAAGGTATACAATAGAAATAACAGGAAAATGGACTGCCCCTGACTTTACGATTCCTGTTGGAGTTCATTTTACCTCAGTTGCAGGAATGGTTCATAACAATAGCACTTATTTATGGCGGATTGGCACCAGGGCAAGCTTAGGAGTTGAAAATGTAGCTGAGGTAGGTAGTACAACTAATCTGCGTTCTGAAATAGATTCCATCGTGGCAAAAGGGTTAGCTATTTCATTGGTAGTTATCAATGCACCAAGTCCCAATGGAAAAAGTAAATCTGCAATTTATTGTAACAGCAATTTTTCAAGAATCAGTTTCCAGAGTATGATTGCACCCTCACCAGATTGGTTTATCGGGTTAGATGCATTTAATCTTTATCCTAACAATCAATGGATTTCTGATACAACAATAAATTTATATGTAAATGACGCAGGAACAGAGGATGGAGATGTTTTTGGGTACAATAACCCCGCTACCATTCCCCAGGAAAACATTCAACTATTAAGTTCTGAAAAAGCGACTGTGCTTTCAAATGGAAATAACCCACTAAAACCAATTGCAACGGTCAGGTTTTTTAGAAATTAATCACCGATTATCATTTTTTACCCATCTTGAATAATTGACAAAATTATTTCGTCAATCTTTTCCATTTTACAAACGGTACCCCTATCTTTGCCGCCCTATAAGTTCTTTAGAAAATCCCGATACATTGGGAAGAGGAATTTGGGAGGCCTAGTAGTTCAAAAGATGAAAGGTCGTTATTACCAATAAATCAAATAGAAAATGGCAAAAGAAATCACTGGCTATGTAAAGCTACAGTGCAAGGGTGGTCAAGCTAACCCAGCACCTCCAATCGGTCCGGCTTTGGGTTCCAAGGGTATTAATATCATGGAATTCTGTAAGCAGTTCAATGCAAGAACGCAGGACAAAATGGGAAAAGTTCTCCCGGTTTTAATCACAGTTTTTACCGACAAAAGTTTTGAGTTTGTAATCAAAACCCCACCTGCAGCTATTCAATTAATGGAAGCAGCAAAAATTCAAAAAGGTTCTAAAGAAAGCAACCGTGCAAAAGTTGGTAAAGTTTCCTGGGATCAGGTAAAACTTATCGCAGAAGATAAAATGCCTGACTTGAATTGCTTTACAGTAGAAAGCGCCATGAAAATGGTGGCTGGTACAGCACGCAGTCTTGGACTTAATGTGGATGGTAAAGCTCCCTGGGAAAATTAAACCCCTAAATCCCCTAAAGGGGACTTTGAAAAAAACTTTTAAAAAGAACTTATTATGGCATTCATTAGTAAAAAAAGAAAAGTTGTAAACGCAAAAGTTGACGGCAACAAATCTTATACATTGAAAGAAGCATCAGCAATTGTAAAAGAAATTACAACTTGCAAATTCGATGCATCTGTTGATCTTCATATCCGATTGGGTGTAGATCCTAAAAAAGCTGACCAGGCAATCCGTGGTACAGTTTCATTACCTCATGGTACTGGTAAAACAAAAAAAGTATTAGTCCTTTGCCCACCTGATAAAGAAGCCGAAGCAAAAGCTGCAGGCGCAGATTATGTTGGATTGGATGAGTATGTAACAAAAATTGAAGGTGGATGGGTTGATGTAGATGTAATTATCGCTACTCCATCCGTAATGCCAAAGATCGGAAGGATCGGTAAAGTTTTAGGTCCACGTAACCTGATGCCGAATCCTAAAACCGGAACTGTTACAAATGATGTGGCCAATGCAATCAATGATGTAAAAGGTGGTAAAATTGCATTTAAGGTTGATAAAATTGGAATCATACATGCTTCTATTGGTCGAATCAGTTTTACGCCGGAAAAAATTGAAGCAAACAGTCATGAGCTGTTAAATGCAATCATCAAAGCAAAACCATCATCTTCCAAAGGAACTTACCTGAAAGGAATCAGCATGGCAAGCAGTATGAGTCCGGGTATAATGATAGACACTAAAGGCTTTGTACATTAAAAGCCCCATTAATCTCCGTCAGTTGGCGGAAGACTTTGAAAAAACAAAATTGATCAAGTCAAAATCTCAATAAAATGACTAAAGAACAAAAAAACGAAGTAATAGAAGTGTTAAAAGGAAAATTTTCCCAATACAATAATTTCTATATAGCCGATACAGAATCTCTCACAGTTGCGCAAGTTGTAAAACTACGCCGGGTTTGTTTTAACAAACAAGTGGAAATGAAAGTAGCAAAGAATACGCTTATTAAAAAAGCATTGGAGTCTTTGGACAATGAAAAGTATGCTGGTATGTATGATTCTTTACATAAAGTAACTGCTTTGATGTTTTCCGAAAACCCCAAAGCTCCGGCTCTTATCATCAGTGCATTTCGTAAAGAGAGTAACACGGAAAGACCCGTATTGAAAGCTGCATTCATAAATGGCGATGTGTATATGGGCAACGATCAATTAGTAGCTTTAACTAAGATTAAGACTAAGCATGAATTGATTGGTGAAGTAATTGGTCTATTGCAATCACCAGCCAAAAGAGTATTGGCTGCTTTATTGCATAATGCAGCGAACAAGGCAGAAGTTGCACCAGCAGAATAATTCGAGAATTAACAGATGTGCTGATTAGCATATTCGTAATTATAAACAAACAATTTTTTTAATCATCCGTTGGACCGCGATAATTATCGGGGAAAGAAGACGGGAAAAATTTAAATCAAATGGCAGACGTAAAAGCATTAGCTGAAAATTTAGTAAGCTTATCAGTAAAAGAAGTACAGGAATTAGCTGATTTTTTAAAATCAGAATACGGTATTGAACCAGCTGCTGCTGCAGTTGTAGTTTCAAGCGGTGATGGTGGTGGCGCAGCCGCTGCTGAAGTACAAACAGCTTTCACTGTAGTATTAAAAGGTGCAGGCGCATCAAAACTGAACGTAGTTAAAATCGTTAAAGATTTAACTGGTTTAGGTTTGAAAGAAGCAAAAGAATTAGTCGATGGAGCTCCAAAGCCAGTTAAAGAAGGTGTTTCAAAAGCAGAAGCTGATGATATCGCCAACAGACTGAAAGAAGCAGGTGCTGATGTTGAGATATCCTAAGGCTATCGAAATTCCGGTTATTCGGAATTGAGATTTCTTAATTTTCTTTTATATCAAAAAAACTTTAAACCCCAACTTCTGGTTGGGGTTTTTTTTATTTATGAAATAAAACAAAGTAACATTTCAGAGTAAGGAAATCATTGGATTTGTACAATTACTTATTTGAATTTTTTCTTTTATGTATAAAAGATAGTTTTTATTACACCTCTGCACTACATCCCAACCAAGCCATAAATCCAATTCCAATTTCAATTGCGTCTTCGTCTATATTAAAAGTAGCAGTATGTACACCGGATGTAATCCCTTTTTCCTTATTCATAACACCCACTCTGTAAAAGCAGGCAGGTATCTGTTGAGCATAATATCCAAAATCTTCTGCGCCCATTCTCAATTCAGTTTCTTCTACATTTTCTTTTCCAATAAATTCAACAGCACACTTTTTTGCCACTTCATGCAGCTGTTCATTATTATATACAGTTGGGTAACCTCTGTCAATAAGCAAATCAATTTCACCACCCATACTTTTTACCAATGCTGTTGCGTTAGCCGTTATTAATTCATGAGCTTTATTTCTCCATGTCTCATCCATTGCCCTGAATGTACCTTTCAATTTTATTTCATTGGGAATAACGTTGGTGGTTGTTCCGCCCTGAACAGAAGTTATAGATAATACCGATGGATTAAATGGGTTAGAATTTCTACTCACAATTTGTTGCAGGCTTATAATAAGATGTGAAGCAATCAAAATGGGATCAATACATAAATGCGGCGATGCTGCATGTCCACCTTTCCCCTTTACAGTAATATAAATTTCATCTGCACTTGCCATTACTTTTCCACTTCGGAAACTTAATTTACCCAACTGTACACCGGGATGTACATGCATGGCAAAGATTGCAGCAGGTTTAGGATTTTCTAATACTCCATCCCGAATCATATAGCTTGCGCCACCGGGATTTTTTTCTTCACCGGGTTGAAAAATCAGTTTCACAGTTCCTTCCCATTCAGTTTTTAATTCGTTTAAAATTTTTGCTGCACCCAATAAACAGGTTGTATGTACATCATGTCCGCATGCATGCATAATTCCTTCTTTAGTTGATTTATAAGAAATCGTATTTTCTTCCTGAATAGGGAGTGCATCCAGGTCTGCACGAATGGCAATAATTCTTTTTCCGGGGTTTTTACCTTTTATTAACCCGACAACTCCGGTTGTTGCAAGTACTTCAAACGGAATTCCGTACGAGGCTAATTTGGTTTGTACAAATTGAGATGTTTCAAATTCCTGGTAACTCAATTCAGGGTTTGAATGTAAGTGATGGCGTATATCTCTGAATTCTGAATTGTATTCTTTGGCGAGTTGTTTAATCTTTTCTAACATGCAGCAAAAATAATACATCGCCGCCAGCCATACGAATTGAAATAGGATAACTCAAGAGATACTTGTTGATGACTTAATAGAATAGTTAAACAACTGATTTTGTTAAAACTTTATTTCTATATCAGAGATTCGGTGTTTTATCATCATCTTTTTCCGGTTTCATTTCAATCACATCGTTCATGATAAATACGCCATTCGGAAAATAAGCTTTCATTTTTTTCTGATACACTTCTGCTTCTTTACGTTCTTTAAAATTTCCAGCCTTTACTTTGAAGTAAGGCGATTGATAGAGCAAGTATGCTTTTAGCTCAGGAAAATTTGTATAAACCTTTGTTTTTGCAGCAATCGCATCACCTCTTTTTATCGTATTAATTACAAGCAAGCGAAATCCTTTACCAGCTTTACGTGCATCTTTTGTAGTCTCTTCATTTATATGTGCTTGTTTTTTTACAAGCAAATCAATCCGTGGATCTTTTTTTACAACAATTGAATTTGAATCAATTGTTTTTTTCCAAACAGTATCCTTACTTGTATGGGGTAAACTTTGGGAAAATGAATTGAGAGAAATCAGAGTTGCCGCGGTTAAAAATATTTTTTTCATGTGTTTGTTGAAGTCAAAAATAAAGCCAGTTTCTATTCATGTGGATTTTATTGCTCCTTTCAGATGTAAGAATTTCAATACCCGGTACCAGCCCCTGAAATATTCTCAATGGGGTGCCAGGTAGTTTTTATTTCCTGAACATCCATTATAAAATAGGGTGACTGCCCTTCATCTGTGTTCCAGTTTATTTTATTATAAAAAAATATGCGTTTTAAATTAGTGGCTGATTTTTCTCTTATCATTTTTTGCACAGAAGAATCATTTTCACAATAAATAGTTGCATTTACATCCATATGATCAACAAACCAAGGGACCAACTCAGAAACTTTTCCTGTTAAAATATTTACAACACCACCAGGTAAGTCAGATGAATTTAAAACTTCGGCAAATGTAACGGAGCAAAGTGGCTTTGTTTCGGATGCAAGAACTACACAGGTATTCCCTCCTGCAATTACAGGAGCAATTACTGAAACTAATCCCAGCAATGAATCTTGCCTGCCGGTAGGCAGGTCATTTTGCGGAGCAATGATTGAAACAACTCCAGTAGGTTCAGGTACAGAAAAATTAAAATGAGATGATGCTACCGGGTTTACTGCACTAAATATTTGTTGAAACTTATCGCACCAGCCAGCATAATAAATCAATCGGTCAATGGACAGGTTCACTTCTTTTTCGGCTTTTACTTTTGTAGCGTCTTGTTGTATCAGTTCATCAATAAATTGTGCTTTTCTACCCTCTAGCATTTCTGCCATGCGATAAAGAATTTGCGAACGGTTAAAAGCCGCACGGTTACTCCATCCACTTACAGCACCTCTTGCCGCTAGTACTGCATCCCGAAAATCTTTTCTTGAACTTAAACAGATATTGGCTAATTTTTTTCCTGCAGCATTTGTTGGAACATAATAACGACCCGATTCAGATCTTGGAAACTGTCCGCCGATATAAATCTTATAAGTCTTTAAGACTTCTAAACGCTTTGAAGAAGATTTTTTTTCAAGACCATTCTCATTAATACTTAGTAGTGATTTTTTAATTAATGTCTTTCCCATAAATATTTTTTTAAAAACAAAGTTTATTCGACCTAGGTTCCCCCTTCGGGGGTCAGGGGGCCAGGTTTACATACGTTAAAAGACCATGCAATCCACCCTCTCTTCCAAATCCACTTTCTTTATATCCACCAAATGGAGAAGATGGGTCAAATTTATTAAATGTGTTTGCCCAGATTACACCAGCTTTCATCCGCTTAGTCATATTAAAAATTTTGGAGCCTTTATCTGTCCATACACCGGCACTTAATCCATAGGGACTGTTATTTGCTTTTTCTATTACTTCATCATCTGTTCTGAATGTGAGAATCGCCAGTACGGGTCCGAAAATTTCTTCCTGTGCTATGCGATTGCTTTGTGCAACGTTAGTAAACATGGTAGGTCTGCACCAAAATCCTTTACCAGGTAATGCGCAACTACTTTCATACATTTCACTTCCTTCTTGCTTCCCAATTTTTATATATTTATGAATTGTTTCTAACTGCTGTCGTGAATTGATAGCACCAATATCTGTATTCTTATCCATCGGGTCGCCAACAATCAATGATTCTATCCTGTCTTTTAATTTTCGTATTACTTGTTTGGCAACGGATTCCTGCACATACAATCTACTACCAGCACAACATACATGTCCCTGGTTAAAATAAATTCCATTAATTACACCTTCTACTGCCTGATCTATTGGCGCATCTTCAAAAATTATGTTTGCAGCCTTACCACCCAATTCAAGTGTAGCTTTTTTATTGGTACCAGCAATAGCACGTTGAATTATTTTTCCAACATCAGTAGAACCGGTGAATGCAATTTTATTTATATCTGGATGATTAACGATTGCTGCTCCTGTTGCTCCGGCACCTGTAATAATATTTACAACACCCGGTGGCAAATCTGCTTCTTGAATTATTTCAGCCAATTTCAATGCAGTCAATGAAGTAGTTTCAGCAGGTTTCAAAACAACCGTATTTCCAGTTGCAATAGCCGGAGCTATTTTCCATGCAGCCATGAGTAAAGGAAAATTCCATGGAATAATTTGCCCGGCAACGCCCAGTGGTTCAGTTCTTCGATTGGGGAATGCATATTCTAATTTATCGGCCCAGCCTGCATAATAAAAAAAATGATTGGCAGCAGTAGGCACATCAAAGTCCCGGCTTTCACGGATAGGTTTGCCACCATCAAGCGATTCAATGATACAAAGTTCTCTTGCTTTTTCCTGGATGATTCTTGCTATACGAAAAATATATTTTGCCCTTTCTTTAGCCGGCATTTTCTTCCATACTCTATCATAAGCATTGCGGGCAGCTTTCACTGCTTTATCTACATCTGATGCATTTGCATCTGCCACTTCGCTCAACTTTTCTTCATTCGCAGGATTAATCGTATCAAAATATTTTCCACTTGAAGGCTTCACCCATTCACCATTTATAAATAAATCGTACTGTGGCTTAATAGTCGCTGCACTTTTACTTTCAGGAGCAGGCGCATATTTCCATGAAGTATCAAACTTTAGTTTGATCGTGTTGCTTTTCTTTTTTGAAATTGGTTTTGGCATTTTAATTTTTTTATTTCACGCAAAGAAGCAAAGTTTGCAAAGTCGCAAAGAATCTCACTAAGCTTTGCGACTTCTTAGCGGCTTTGCGTGAAATCTTAATCAACCGAAAAATAGTTCGCTGCCTGGTATATCCCTGTTTTCTCTTTTAGTATCTGCATCAATACATCATTTGCT
>JANOFP010000208.1:0-3502 GCA_031413675.1 Bacteroidota bacterium | reverse complement strand
GTTACCGATCCCAACTCAAGAGAGTTTAATGAAACATGGCCCGGTGGTCGTTTCAATCATTACTGGTTTGATTTGAATCGTGATTGGCTGCCTGCAGTGCATGTGGAAAGTCAGAATCGGCTGAAATGGTTTCATCAATGGAAGCCCAATATTCTTACCGATCATCATGAGCAGGGAAGTAATGCATCTTTCTTTTTTCAACCCGGTGTGCCATCAAGAGTAAATCCATTGACACCCGAAAAAAACCAGGAGCTTACTGCTAAACTTGGAAAATTTCATGCTAAGTATTTAGACAAAATCGGATCCCTATATTTTACCAAAGAAAACTACGATGATTTTTATTATGGCAAAGGTTCTACCTATCCTGATATTAATGGTTGCATTGGAATTTTATTTGAACAAGCAAGTTCAAGAGGTCATGCACAGCTAACAGCGAATGGGATTTTAAAATTTCCGTTTACAATAAAAAATCAGTTTGTAACTGCACTCTCAACGTTGGAAGGTGCAAATGTTTTAAGAAAAGAATTTTTAGAGTGGCAAAGAGAATTTTATGCCCAGCATCCTGCGGATAAAAAAGCGGTTGCTCCATCATCCAATTCAATTAGTGCTTATGTTTTTGGAGATAAGAAGGATGAAGCCAGAACCCATTTATTTGTACAAATGTTGCAACGCCACCAGATAGAAATAAATGATTTGGGTGACGGATGGAAAAATAATGATTATGAAAAAGGGAAAGCATTTATCGTATCATTAAATCAGCCACAAAGCACTTTAGTAAAAGCCATTTTTGAAAATGTAAAAGAATATAAAGACAGTTTGTTCTATGATATTACTGCCTGGAATATGCCATTAGCTTTTGGAATACCGTTTTCAGCTATCACAAATCAACAAGGAGTTATTGGAAAAAAAGTGGAAACTAATTTATCGGAGAAAGGAATAACAATCGGACGGAAATCAAACTATGCGTATTTGATTGAATGGGATGATTTGTATGCACCGGCTGCTTTAAATGAATTATTAAGTGAAGAAGTGATTGTAAAAGTTGCTACTAATAATTTTGAAATTCCGGTTTCAGACGGTAATAAAAAATTTGATTATGGTACATTGCTTATACCTGTTGAAATGCAAAAAATGAATGCAGAACAATTATTTTCAAAACTATCAGGCGTTGCCGCTAAATACAAATTGAATGTTCATTCATTACAAACCGGCAGCTCAATCAATGGAAGCGATCCCGGGTCTAGCAAATTCATTTCCCTTACCAAACCATCCATTGCAATGCTTGCAGGGAATGGTGTAAATGCAACGGATGCTGGCGAAGTTTGGCATTTATTAGATCAACGAATGAATATCCCTTCCACTCATTTGGATCAAACAATTTTTAACCGGGTTGATATTTATAAATACAATACGATTATTATGGTCGGCGGTACGTATGCCGAGTTGAATAAAGAAAAATTAAAAACATGGGTGCAGGCAGGTGGCACATTAATTTTATTGGAAGAAGCGGTAACATGGGCAGCACAAGCCGGAATAAGTGATGTGAAATTTAAAAAAGCAAAACAACCCGTTGACAGTACACAAAGACTTACTTACATACAAAGAGAGCAGGTAGATGGTGCGCAACAAATGAGTGGAGCCATCTTTGGTGCCGATGTGGATTTAACACATCCATTAGCCTATGGGTATAATCAAAGCACAGTTAGTTTATTTAAAGCTAACAAAGTGTATATGGAGAAAAGTAAAAATGTATATGCCACTCCTTTTTATTATAAAGATAAACCGCTGCAAAGTGGTTGGGTAAGTCAGCAAAATTTAGATGCAATAAAAAACTCGGCGGCTGTAATTGTAAATTCAGTTGGCAATGGCCGGGTTATAAATATTGCAGACAATCCAAACTTCCGTGGCTTCTGGCTGGGCGGTACAAAGCTATTTATGAATGCAGTTTTCTTTGGAAGAATTATAGATGCAGCGAGTGGGAGAGTGGAATAGCTGATTTTTAAAATTTTTGTAACTTAGAGTTATGGATGTAAAAGAACCAATCGTTGCATACGGCAAAAAAAAATTTACCATTCAGGAATATCTTGAATTTGAAAAAGCTTCTTTGGAAAGACATGAGTTTTATAAAGGAGAAATATTTGAAATGCACGGACATGGAGATTTTCTTGCAATGTCGGGTGCCGGAAATACTCACAATATTATTTTTGCAAATTTATTTGGAGAGTTAAGATTTAAATTAAAAGGCAAATCATGCCAGCCTTACGGTCCGGATCTGCTGGTAAATATTCCCGAAAACACATTATATACGTATCCGGATATTTCTGTTTTATGTGGCGATCTTAAAAAATCTGCCGACGATGAGGATACCGTAATACAACCGACTTTGCTTTTTGAAATTCTTTCGCCATCAACAAAAAATTATGACCGGGGTGAAAAATTTATGCTGTACCGTGACATTCCGACATTGAAAGAATATATTCTTGTTGACACAAAAACAATTCATATTGAAGTATTCCGTCTCAATAGCACCGGACATTGGGAGCTCGAAGAGTATAATTTATTAAATGACAATCTTAGTTTACCATCCATACAGATATCTATCCCCCTTTTAGATATTTATGAACGAACAAAAATTACAGAAGCCAGTTCCTGATTTCAAATGTGCAAAAAAATACCACTTAAGAGGTAGTCTCCGTATTTACAAATAATCCTATCTTGCCCCTGTTAATAATATTTATGTACGTTTAAATTTGAGCACTATGATTAAGTTACAAGTTATCGGACACCTCGGCAAAGATTGCGTGGTAAACACAGTAAACAGTAAAAACGTTATCAACTTTACTGTTGCACATTCAGAAAAGTACAAGGACAGTCAAGGCGTAAACCAGGAAAAAACAACCTGGGTTGATTGCGCATACTGGACAGACCGTACTGCTATTTCTCCGTATCTGTTGAAAGGACAATTAGTTTTTGTAGAAGGAAGCCCGGAAGTAAGATCATTTACAAGAAATGATGGAACTGCTGGTGCATCGCTTTCAATGCGGGTAAGAGATATTCAATTATTGGGTGGTCGTAAAGATGGTGGAGGCTTGCCTCAGCAGCAAACACAATCTCAACCAATGAGTGAACCTTCAATGGCAGCTGCACCTATCAGTGAAGCTTCAGACGATTTACCGTTTTAATTTTTTATAAACACTAGTTCTGCAAGCCTCCCGATTTTTCGGGGGGCTTTTATTTTAAACCTTTACTGTATCTTCAAAAAATGAAGTGGAAGCCTTTTTATTTTTTCCTGTTAGCAATCATTGATTTCTTTTTGTTGAATGGAATCCAGGCTCAAAATAAAACGATTGTAACAGATGTACTCGTAATCGGCGGAGGTGTAGGAGGCACTGCTGCCGCAATACAATGTGCTAGAATGGGAGTGAAAACAATTTTAATGGAAGAAACAACGATGCTTGGCGGTATGCTGACTGCTGCCGGAGTTAGTTGTACAGATGGAAAT
>JANOFP010000207.1:0-5601 GCA_031413675.1 Bacteroidota bacterium | reverse complement strand
TTATTCTTAAAATCCCCCCGCTTCCATGCCTGAATAAATTCCTGCCATGCAGCAGGATTAAAAAGATTTATGGGAGGAGACTGGCCGTATTATGTTGCTTTGTTTGCAAGATTGCGGAATTGCATAGTGGCAGATTCGCTGCCATCTTTGGGAGTAGTTTGCAATAGCACCCTACGTTTTGCGGCACTTGTATTTTGTCTGGCTATTTCAATATTATCGTCTGGCACTTTTGTATTTACAAAATCACGGGCAAACTGTTGGGGTGTTGGCCGCGGTTTAATTACAAATGCCGGTAAGTAAACCGTGTCTTCCACCATCAACTGTACAACGCTATACTGATTGCCTTCTAAATTTTTAGGAATAGTAGTGAGTTTTGCTTTATAAGAAACGTGAGTAAATTCAACTTCGTCACCTTTCATTACCACAATTGAGAATACGCCCTGGTTATTGGTAATGGTTCCGCGGTTTTGTCCTTTTACCATTATGCTTACAACCGGAATTCCTTTAAGACTATCCGCCGTCATTACAATACCATAGAGTTGTACAACCGAATCACGACCCGATTCAAACTGCGCATTGGCTTTTTGAAATATAAAAAGCAATAAAATTAAAGAAGAGAGTATAGTTTTTTTCACCGGCTCAAAAATAAGTACAAGTTGCTGAATTCGTAAAACAAAATAGGCGATGTATGGATTACATTTGCAACCAGTATATTTTTTAACAAATACTTTCGTAATGACTGAACAAAAGATACTCGATGCCCTAAGCAATGTACAGGAACCTGATCTTGGAAAAGATTTGGTAACACTCAATATGGTAAAGGATATTGTTATTAATGGTAATGATGTTTCTTTTACCATTGTACTTACCACACCTGCTTGCCCCATGAAAGATTTAATGGCTACTGCAAGTACCAATGCTGTAAAACTGCTGGTAAATAAAGAAGCAAATGTGAAAGTAAATTTTACAGCCAACACAACTTCGAAAAGAACAGATCCAAAATCAATTTTACCAAGGGTAAAAAATATACTTGCTGTTGTAAGTGGTAAGGGTGGTGTAGGCAAATCTACTGTGGCCGCTAATCTGGCATTGGCATTATCACAAGGAGGTGCAAAAGTAGGATTGATGGATGCGGATATTTATGGACCCAGTGTGCCAATTATGTTTGGCGTACGTGGCGAAAGACCTATGATGATAGAAGTAGGTGGCGATAAACAAATGATTGCACCCTTGGAACGATATGGAATAAAACTGATCAGCATCGGTTTATTAGTTGACGAAAAAAATGCTGTAGTATGGCGTGGACCCATGGCGAGTAGTGCTATCAAACAATTTGTAACCGATGTGTTTTGGGATGAATTGGATTACCTGGTTGTAGATATGCCGCCGGGGACAGGTGATATTCATTTAACATTAATGCAAACTGTTCCGGTTACGGGAGCAATCATTGTTACCACTCCACAAGACGTGGCACTTGCTGATGCAAAAAAAGGAATAGCCATGTTTGGACAGGCACAAATGAATGTGCCTATTATTGGATTGGTTGAGAACATGAGTTATTTTACTCCGGAAGAATTGCCAGATAATAAATATTTTATTTTCGGGAAAGATGGTGGTAAACGGTTAGCTGAGGAATATGAAATTCCTTTTCTTGGTCAAATACCAATTGTTCAAAGCATTCGTGAAGGAGGTGATGCGGGAGTACCGGTGATGATAAGCGATGACGTTATAACTAAAAAATCATTTCAAGAATTTACTTCAAAAGTTGTCAGAAATATTGCAATTCGTAATGCTAATCTGGGTTCTGGTAAAATAACTTAGGATAATTGAAAAATATTTATTGGTAAATCTCCCAAAGAAAATTACTATCTTTTTTTTTAAGTGCTTGTATCACAACACCAGCAAAAAAAAGTCCAGTCGTACTAATACGGTTAAGTATTTTTTCTAGTATTGCATATGTAAAAACTGCGTATTATGTTTGCGTAAATAACACATTTGTTGATTGGAAAAATACAATAAGCAAATAGGTTATCAAACTAATTCAACCCTTAGAAAAAAACAAACCCATGAAATTGAGTTACTCCTTCGCCGAGGGTATAATTTATTTATGCTCTAGATCAAAAATCAGGAAAGTTGTCCTGCCTTTATTGATTGTTACATTTTGCAGTTTATTTATTTTTTTTAAAGTTAAAGAATCCGGCTATTCAAATTCTTTATCTGCAGAAAGTATTGTTTCGCAACAGGAATTAATTATTAAAACCACATTGGAGGAACAGGGAAAAAAATTACAGGAAATTGAAATAAGTTTAAATGAGGCAATAGCTGCAAATAAAAAAGCAGACTACAATTTTTTTGAAAGATTGATAACTGTTCAGAACGAGCTTACGAAATTGGAATTTGATTTCAGCGATTCAGACATTTTTAATAAGTATAAGTTATTCTTCAGTTTACTGAATCAGAAAGCCAATCTTGAAATAAAGATTTATTCTGAATTACAGGGTACTGCCACTTCAGTTGCTTCCACAATAATAAGCTCAGGCGAATTAAGGACAATCAATACAAATCTTAAAAACTCAGGTAAGAATGTTTATTCAGAGCTGAAGTATTTTTCCGCCTCCGTAATCCAGTCAATGAAGCTTAAAAAACAACAAATAGATTTTTGGAATTTCATGGTGTATGTCAGTGGTGCAATATTTTGTTGTTTGATATGGCTCTATTCTTACATTAAAACAAAGCAAAGTTCAGAATCGGAGAAAGAAGCAATGGTCTCTGTTGGTGTAAAGGAAAACTTTTTGGCTAACATGAGTCATGAAATAAGAACTCCATTAAATGCTGTACTAGGATTTACGAATATTCTCAGAAATACGGAATTGAATGAGGATCAAAAAGAGTTTGCTGAAATAATTCAGTCGTCGGGTGACAATCTCCTTTCCATTGTAAATGATATTCTTGATTTGTCAAAAATAGAAGCAGGCATGTTGCGTATTGATGAAGCACCTTTCAGGGTTTCAGATATTATTTCAACAGTTGAAGCAACCTTGAGTCAGATTGCAGAAGAGAAAAAAATAAAATTGATAATAAATGTTGACAGGGACGTTCCTGAAATTGTTTCAGGTGACGCAGTGCGTTTAACACAAATTCTGCTAAACCTTACTTCCAATGCAATTAAGTTTACTGAAGATGGAGGAGTGTATTTAAGGGTGACAGCTGTTAAACAAGAGGGTGAAACAGTAACGCTGGAATTTTTGGTAAGAGATACAGGAATCGGTATTCCGCAGGAAAAACTGGCAACTGTATTCGATCGTTTTGAACAGGCCGAAACATCAACTACCCGCAGATTCGGCGGAACGGGTCTTGGTCTTTCTATTGTGAAAAATCTTATTGATTTGCAGAAAGGGTCTATCTCACTCTTTAGCCAACCAGGTATGGGTTCAAGTTTTACAGTTGAAATACCTTATAAAATTACCAATGAAACAGTAGCAAAATCTGAAACAAAAACTATAAATATAAACCCGTCAATTATGAAAACTAAAATCCTGATTGCAGAGGATAATGCAATGAACCAGCGGTTAATCAAACATCTGATGAAAACCTGGTCTTTTAATTTTGATTTAGTGTTTAATGGCAAACAGGCTATTGAAGCTTTAAAAATGCAGCAGTATGATTTGGTTTTAATGGATATCCAGATGCCGGAAATGGATGGATATACGGCAACTGCACAAATACGTTCTGTTCTTAAATCAAAGATTCCAATCATTGCAATGACGGCACATGCGTTGGCAGGTGAAAAGGAAAAATGTCTGAAAGCAGGTATGGACAACTATCTTTCAAAACCAATTAACGAAGAAGCATTATATGAGATGATACAACGTTATTCACCAGTTCAGGAAAATAATTTTATACAAAGTGAAGTAACTGAAAATAAAATTGAAGCAACTGTGATTGACTTAAATATTATCAATAAGTATTCCGGTGGCGATATGGTATTTCGCAGGGAAATGATTAAAGAATTCATAGATGTGGTTCCGTCGTCAATTAAATCTCTTGAAAAAGCAATTAAGCAGGGGGACTTCAGTATGATTAATAATTTAGCACACGATATGAAAACTACCATTCATGTAATGGGTCTGACTATGCTGATTGGGCATTTATTGCAGCAGATTGAAATTTATGCAAAATCTAATTCCGGTTTATTATCTATAATCCAGTTATTCGGTGAGGTAAAACAGGTTTGTGCACTTGCAGTTCTGGAAGCAGCAAGGATTGCTGCTTAAGTATCGGCAATAGCTTATTTTTGTAACTATCCAAAGTTTCAAATAAGCTATGTATAACCTTCCATATTATAAAGTAAATGAAATGGATACCGTGATTCAGTTTATGAATCAGTATCCATTTATTTTTTTATCTGGCGCTGATTCAGAAAATAAACCCGTTGCAACTCAAGTTCCCGTATTTATTGATGAGAAAGATGGAAAATTATTTCTTACCGGCCATATTATGCGCCAAACAGATCATCATAAAGCATTTGAACAAAATAGAAATGTGCTGGCTGTATTTACAGGACCGCATACCTATGTTAGTGCTACCTGGTATACAAAGCCCGTGGGAAGTACCTGGAACTATATGAGCGTACATGCAAACGGGATCATACGGTTTGGGGATACCAATGAATTGAGATCTATTCTTCGGCGTCTTACTCTTCATTATGAAAACAATAATACTGCATCAACAACTGTGTTTGATAATTTGCCTGCTGAATACACGGAAAGAATGATGAAGGCAATCGTGCCATTTGAGATTGAGATTAATGATTTACAACATGTTTTTAAGCTAAGCCAGGATCGGGATGAGAAAAGCTATGATAACATTATTTCAAAATTGAAAGAAGGCAGTAATGATGCGAAAGTAATTGCTGAGATTATGGAAAAAAGAAAATCAAAAGTTTTTAATCAATGAGGCTATTTCTATTATTCACAGTAGCATTATTTATGAATTGTACAAATCAGAAGACTCTTCAACACACCCCTTTAGGGAATGGGGGCAGCGAATTTGACAAACAAGGTCATCGGGGTTGCCGGGGATTGATGCCAGAGAATACATTTCCAGCAATGCGGCATGCTTTGGGTTTGGGTGTAACTACGTTGGAAATGGATATTGTAATTTCCAAAGACAAAAAAGTGGTTGTATCGCATGAGCCGTATATGGGGTTTGAAATAGCGACAAAACCCAATGGAGAATCTATAACTGCTGCCGAAGAAAAATCGCTGAACATTTACAAAATGAATTATGAAGAAGTGAAAAAATATGATGTGGGAATGAAACCGCATCCCCGTTTTCCGCAGCAGGAAAAAATAAAAGTTTACAAGCCATTGCTTGGTGATGTGCTTGATAGCATTACCAATTACATGATGATGAGCCGGAGACCATTTCCTTTTTTTAATATTGAAACGAAATGTTTACCTGCAAGCGATAATTTATATCATCCAAAACCCGATGAGTTTGTGGAATTGCTGATGGCTGTTATTAAAGAAAAAGGAATCGAAGAAAGAGTTATCATTCAGTCATTCGATTTCAGAACCTTGATTTATCTGCATGAGAAAT
>JANOFP010000206.1:0-2683 GCA_031413675.1 Bacteroidota bacterium | reverse complement strand
AACCGGGCATGGTTGATGTTTCTCTTCGCCTCACCCCCGACCCCTCTCCTGACGGAGAGGGGAGGTTTACCCAATCAATCAGGTTAGCCAGCGGTCCTTCGCCAGATGGGCCAGGTCCATATTTATCTACATGCGGCAACTCAAGTGGAAGTTCTTCTGCATCCAGAGGCAATGCAATGCCATCACTCCAGATAATTGGAAATGGCTCCCCCCAATAACGCTGACGGCTAAAACCTGCATCCCGCATTTTATAATTCACTTTTCTTTTACCCCTACCTTCTACTTCAATCTTATTTATAGCCACATCAATCGCATCTTTCATCAGCATGTTATTTAAAAAACCACTGTTTTGTAAAATGGCATCTTTGGTAGCATTGGCTTCTTCACCATTATAATGTTCACCAATAATATTGGTAATGGGAATATTAAAATGTTTTGCAAATGCAAAATCACGTTGATCGCCACAAGGCACAGCCATAATAGCACCGGTACCATAACCCGCTAAAACATATTCAGCAATCCAGATAGGAATTTCTCTGCCATCAAAAGGATTGATTGCATATGCACCGGTAAAACATCCTGTAATTTGTTTTATGTCTGCTTGTCTTTCCCTGTCACTTCTGCTTTTTACATAATTCAGGTATTTTTTAATCTCTTCCTTTTGATCGGCTGTTGTAATTTTTTCTACCAACTCATGCTCAGGAGCCAGTACCATAAAGTCAACACCAAAGATGGTATCGGGTCGGGTGGTGTATACTTTTAATTTCGCCTCACCCCCGGCCCCTCTCCTTACGGAGAGGGGGGAAATGGAACCCTCCGCTGAACGGCTATCTAATTCTTTTTTTATTTCATTTACTACTACTTCAGTATTCTTTAAAATACTTTCATTAGTAAATCTTAAAACTTTATAGCCTTTAAAATTTAAATATGATGTTCTCTCTTCATCATATTGCTTTTGTTCATCATCATTATGGTGACCACCATCTGCTTCAATCAAAAGTTTGCAATGCATAAAAGCAAAGTCAATAATAAATCCATCAATCACATGCTGCCGCCTTACTTTATACCCAAGTTTATTATTCCGTAATTCCTGCCATAAAACATCTTCAGCTTCAGTTTTATTTTTTCTGTTTTCTCTTGACAAATCCTTTAATGCTTTCCATTTTGTTCTATCTGATGTCTGAAAGAAATGTCCGGACAACGCAGGCTGTTCGCTGCCCCCCTCTCCGCTAGGAGAGGGGTTGGGGGTGAGGCTGAACTCGATATCAGCTCCGCTACTTTTCCCAATCCAATTCCTTTGCATCTCTTTCATGCTATCACTGAAATCAACTTTCTCCAATCCATCGAGTAATCTATCTGCATAAGATGTAATCCTTAAATACCATTGCCGCATTTTTCTTTTTTCCACGGGGTGACCACCACGTTCACTTACACCATTTACCACTTCATCATTTGCCAGTACAGTTCCCAATGCTTCACACCAGTTCACTTCACCATAAGCACTGAATGCAAGGCGACGCTTCATTAAAATTTCTTCTTTCTGTTTTTTTGAATAACTGTTCCATTCATCCGCTGTAAAATGTGTGCCGGTTATTGGTTCACCGGTTTTAGGCATGGCACCCTTGGTGGCATATTTTTCTATCAGCTTAGAAATCGGTAATGCCTTTTTTTCTGTATTGCAGAAATAACTATTGAAAAGTTTTAAAAATATCCATTGCGTCCATTTATAATATTTCGGGTCACTGGTTTGTACTTCACGGCTCCAGTCGTAACAAAAACCAATTTTATCCAACTGGCTTTTAAATGTAGCAATGTTTTTTTTTGTTGTTTCAGCTGGGTGCTGTCCGGTTTCCAAAGCATATTGTTCCGCAGGCAAACCAAAACTGTCAAACCCCATCGGGTGCAATACATTAAAACCTTTCAATCTTTTATAGCGGCTGTAAATATCACTTGCGATATAACCCAACGGATGCCCCACATGCAACCCCGCACCACTTGGATACGGAAACATATCCAGCACATAATATTTAGGCTTCGAAAAATCATTTTCAACTTTATAAGCATTTGTTTTTTTCCAATGCGCCTGCCATTTCTTTTCAATATCTCTAAAACTATATTCCATACTTATTTAATATTGTCAGTTGCAAATTTATTTACCCGGCTTTATTACTACTATTATCGTCTGTTGCGTCGCACTATTCAGGGTTCTGTAATCCTATTCAGCATTTTGAAACACTCCGCTGATTATTCAACAGTATTAAAGTTGAACGGAGCCATTCTTCCGTTGGAAGAAAATAAGCAGAAAGCCATGAACTGAGATGTGAAAGAAGACTTAAATAAAATTTTCAATCACATTTCAACTAACATAAAAATAATTTCCTGCTCATTCAATCGTTATCTGCCTGTCGGCAGACAGGGATGTTGGCAAAAATAATGATTGTACTGCTTTATCTGTTATTTTTGCCAAGCTTAATAACCTAAAATCAATATCGCATGTCTCAACCCGGAAAAGCATCTATCAAACGTGGCAAGCCATCCTACTTCATGTCCATCCTCGGCGTAACGCTTGTATTATTTGTACTCGGTCTTATAGGATGGCTTGCCACGTTTGATAGATGCTTTTCCGGGTTGAGACATGCGATATTGATTTTAGGTTATTAAGCTTGGCAAAAATAACAGATAA
>JANOFP010000205.1:0-3655 GCA_031413675.1 Bacteroidota bacterium | reverse complement strand
GCAAAGGTATGGGCAAACTGAATTCAACACAAACACACGTTAGCCAATTTGTCAAAAAGCATGCATCTTTGCGGAAAATATATTTTTTTTTAGCTTTTAATCATATGATTTTTAAGCAAACGGAAATTTATCAACACTAGGTTTGAAAGATTCATTTTTTAAAAACAATTATTTCAATTATTAACCGCCTTATTATCTTTAACCAATCTTAAAAAACGATAGCATGAAATATTTTCCTTTAAAAGCAGAATTGTTTACAAAAAACCGAACACGGTTTTATAATGCAATGCAGAAAAATTCAATCGCCATTTTTGTAAGCAATGATGAAGTACCTAGCAATGGCGATGCCTTGTACGCATTTAAACAGAACACCGATCTTTTTTGGCTAAGTGGCGTTACTCAGGAAGAAAGTATGGTGATTCTTTTTCCCGATAACCCCGATCCAAAATATCGTGAAGTACTTGTATTGGTACGCCCCAATGAATTAAAAGAAAAATGGAATGGAAAAAGATTACGGGTAAATGAAGCCCAGGCAATCAGCGGTATTAAAACAATTGTATGGCTGGATAGTATTGATGCATTATTACAAACATGGATTCATCTTGCAGACGCTGTTTATTTAGATACAAATGAAAATGATCGGAAAGCAAGCCTGGTTAGAACAAGCGATTACCGTTTTGTGGATGAAATGAAAAGCAGGTATCCATTGCACAATTATCAAAGGGCTGCAAAAATTATGAAGGAACTGCGTGCAATAAAAACTGCACTTGAAGTGGAAATGCTACAGCAGGCGATTGATATTACCGAGAGTACGTTCAGAAGATTATTAAAGTTTATCAAACCCGGCGTGATGGAATATGAAATTGAAGCGGAAATATTTCATTCTTTTCTTTCACAACGGGCAACCGGACCGGCTTATGGCAGCATCATAGCCGGTGGCGACAGGGCAAGAACATTGCATTATGTTTCCAATAGCGAAGAATGTAAGGAAGGTGAATTGATACTGATGGATTTTGGTGCGGAGTATGGCGGCTACTGTGCCGATCTTACAAGAACAGTTCCGGTTAATGGAAAATTTGGCCGCAGGCAAAAAACAGTTTACAATACATGTTTGCATTTACATGATTATGCAAAAAGTATATTGAAACCCGGAATAACGATTGTTGATTATACCGACAAAATAGGAGAGGAGGCAACACAGCAATTTTTAAAAATTGGTTTGATACGCAAATCAGATGTAAAAAATGAAGATCCGGAAAACCGTGCATACCGGAAATATTTATATCACGGCATCTCACATCATTTAGGAGTAGATGTGCATGATTTGGGAACAAGAACCGAACCCATAAAAGCCGGAATGGTATTTACTGTTGAACCGGGTATTTATATTGAAGAAGAAAAAATGGGAGT
The DNA here is from genome assembly GCA_031413675.1 of Bacteroidota bacterium. Lineage (GTDB taxonomy): Bacteria > Bacteroidota > Bacteroidia > Chitinophagales > Chitinophagaceae > VBAR01. The sequence continues at coordinate 2,245 of JANOFP010000205.1, read as the reverse complement.
GCGGATTGAAAACAATCTATGGATAACCCGTGACGGGCATAAAGATTTAATGAAAAATATTCCTATTACTGCTGAGGAAATTGAAACATTAATGAAGAAATAAAAATTATCTTGCCTGCATGAAGCAAATTCCAAACCTGTTCACATTACTCAACCTTGTATTTGGTTGTATCGCTATCATTTTTATATTGCAAAACGGAATTATCATTTCCGTTGATTCAACTGGGACAGAATTGCTTGATATTCCTGAAAAAATAGGGATGGCATCTCTTTTTATTTTTCTTGCGGCTGTTGTGGATTTTCTCGATGGCTTTGTTGCACGTTTATTCAAAGCAAGTTCAGAAATGGGAAAGCAATTAGATTCGTTGGCTGATTTGGTAAGTTTTGGTGTAGCACCCGGTTTGATAATATACCAATTTCTCCGGCTGGGTTTTGCACAGGAAGAAGGTGGACTGGATGTATCTTTTCTTTGGTTGCTGCCGGCATTACTTATACCCTGTTGTGCAGCCTGGCGTTTAGCAAGATTTAATTTAGATACAACACAGTCCTATTCATTTAAAGGAATGCCGGTACCGGCTGTTGGAATTTTTGTTGCATCTCTTCCATTAATATACTGGAACGAAAATGTGCAATGGATGAATGATTTGTTGCTGAATAAATGGTTCTTATATGCGTTGATTTTATTGCTTTCATGGTTAATGGTTTCAACCTTACCGTTGATGGCATTGAAGTTTAAAGATTTTAGTTTTAAAAATAATCTATCTAAATATCTGCTGGGCATTCTTGCTATTATAGCCATCGTATTTTTAAAATGGCTGGCAATCCCATTCATTGTGCTTGCCTATGTTGCCTTATCTTTGGCGCTGAAAAATAAAACAACATGACCTATACAGTTCAGGTAAAAGTAATGCCATTAAAAGATTTATTAGATCCGCAAGGCAAAGCCGTAATGGGCGGACTTCAATCACTCGGAATAAATAATGTGGATGATGTACGGGTGGGGAAAAATATTACATTACAAGTAAATGCCGAAACTGCAGAGAATGCAAAAGCAATAGCAGAAGAAGCAACAAAAAAATTGCTAAGCAATCCGGTGATGGAGTATTTTGAAGTAAGTGTTAATTAATTTGTCAATTTGCCAATATGCAAATGAGAACGGGCTTGGCACATTAGCACATTTGCATATTTACACATTCTTCTTTATGCTTTATTTAGTACCATCTCCCATCGGCAATTTAAAAGACATCACACTTCGTGCATTAGAAGTGCTGAAGGATGTAGATTTAATTCTTGCAGAAGATACCAGAACAAGTTCTCACCTGCTTACTCATTATCAAATTACAAAACCAATTTCTCCGTATCATCAGCACAATGAACATAAAATAGTTCAGCATCTTGTTGATCAGTTAAAGTCGGGTAAAAAAATCGCAGTGCTTACCGATGCAGGCACACCCGGTATTTCTGATCCTGCTTTTTTATTGGTAAGGGAATGTGTGAAGAATGATATTAAAGTGGAATGTTTGCCGGGAGCAACAGCATTTGTTCCGGCATTGGTAAATAGTGGCATACCATCAAACCGTTTTGTATTTGAAGGATTTATTCCGGTAAAAAAAGGAAGACAAACTTTATTAAAGCAATTGGCTGAAGAGGAAAGAACAATGATTTTTTATGAATCGCCCATGCGATTAGTAAAAACATTGGAAAATTTTATTCAATACTTCGGTGCAGAAAGAAATTGTTGTGTAAGCCGTGAGCTTACAAAAATATTTGAAGAGAATAAACGTGGCACATTGACTGAAGTTTGTGAATACTTCAAACAAAAAGGAGTAAAGGGGGAGATTGTAATTGTTGTCGCCGGAAAGGAATAAAAATTTTATTTCCTTGAATGCCGAAGGACGATAAGGGAATAATAAATTATAGGAGTTTTGTCATACTGAACGGTGAAGTTAAGACTTATTCTAATTTAAGGAAAAGTAGTGAAGTATCTCAAAGAAAGCAAGACTATAAGATGCTTCACTATGATTCACTCAATACAAATTTCTCTGATAGTAACCGTTCAGCATGACAAGACTCTGATTGGTTGATGAACGAAAAGAAAACATTTGCTTCGACTTCCCTAAAAAAACATGTCTTCCAGTCTTCTGGGTATTTTTCCAGACTTAACATTTTTATAAAAAGGAGTAAAGGGGGAAATCGTAATTGTTGTTGCGGGTAAAGCGTAAAAAAAATTTACAACTGTCGGAGT
>JANOFP010000204.1:0-2199 GCA_031413675.1 Bacteroidota bacterium | reverse complement strand
CCTCCTGCAAAAGATAATGTATAACCACTTTGCGAATCTGTAAAATGACTTACGAGCAATATATATTCATGACCAGCAATTAAGTTTGGCGATAATGCAAAACGCGGAGTACTTATTGCCGGATCCGATGCACATTGAATTCCATTCATACCCGATGCTGATGCACCCGTAGTTCCATAAGAACCCGACCAGTTAGCTGTAACCACTAAAGTTGGATCAGTAAAAACATCATTCGGATTTTTTCCTGTGATATCGAAAAGTTGCCAGTCATAATCTTCATTAGCTGCAAGTGGTGTAATTACAAAACTCAATGTACCTGAAACAAAGCATGTGAATTTATACCAGAACGGATTTCTGTTTTGATAATTCGCATTTCCGGTTCCGGAACATCCGGGAACAAAAATATTATTGGTGCTGCACAGCGGTACTATGTTTTGAGTAAAAGTAGTAGTGCCGCAAACAGGAAAAGCAGTTGAAGGCGTTTGACCGAGTGTAGTGCAAGCCTGAGAAAAGGCCAAATTGGATTGGGAAAAAATCAGAGAAAGGATTGAAATTAGTCTGACCGTTTTCAAGAGTTTCTTCATCGGGGTCAAATTTCGACAGTATTCCCGTAATTATTATGCCGTTTGGCAATTTTATTCTGAAATTATGGGCTTCGGATTATAATTTTTACCTTAGCAAAACGTTTTAGCTGGGTGAATATTGATTTTTTCATTAACCCGGATAAGATCAATTCACCTGAATCATTACCCTGAAAGAACAGAAACTTATGAATACCAAACTACTTACAACCATTTACATAATTGTTATTCTCGCTGTAGCACTCTCTGCCTGCAAAAAACAAACAGAAGAATTTAAAACAGATGCATTGACGGATTATGTGCCATTGCAAACAGGCAAATACATTACATACAGAATGGATAGTACGGTGTTTGTAAATTTCGGACGTACAACTCAAATTCATAAATACCAGGTAAAGCATGTGGTGGATCAGCAGATAACAGATAATAGTGGCAGGCCTGCATGGAGAGTATTTCGTTTTATCCGCGATTCGGTTGATGCAACATCGTGGACTGCGGCACAACCCTGGATTCCATTTGGTACTTATTTAGTAACTGTATTAAGTGATCAGTTAGAAATATCTGATGATGATAATTTCCGCTTTATAAAATTACATCTTGGAATACGTGAAGGTAATAACTGGAAAGGAAATATATATTTACCCACCAACCCGTATGGCCCCGCATTTACATTCAGTGTAGATGATGGAATGCAAACCTGGGATTATTATTATGAAGAGCAGGATGGTAGTTTTTCATTTGGTGGAAAAAATTATTCGGATGTATTGACCGTTGAGCAGATAGATGAAAAAGAAAATTTTCCAAATACGGATCCATCTTCTTACGCCTCACAGGTACGTAGTGTAGAAAAATATTCAAAAGGTATCGGGCTTGTTTACCGTGAATTTATTTTATGGGAACAACAACCGAATCCAATACTGGTTGACCCCGGCCCCCCAAAGGTTTTCAACTATGATCCATTCCGCATTGGTTTTGGAATTAAGATGTGGATGATTGATCATAATTAGTTGAAATCAGTATTAATGATTGAATGAACTCCTTTTTTTTATTCCCGAAACTTAGGTCATTCCTGACTTTCTAATACCATAAATCATATTTCATTCCGCTTATGTACGAATTGTTCAAAAAAAGATAACAGAGAAAGGTTGACGAAAAAATAAAAGACTCCTAAATCGTTATGCTTCGTTTGCAACGAAGCATCGGCTTCAAAGAAGTCGGAGTTGATTATATACTTTATTTTGTTATAAGGGTATTTAAAAAAACCAATACATCCACCCCGTCAGCTTAGTCATAAACCGACGAAAGTATAGTAGATAAGCCAGAAGAATATTTATATAGTAGTGAAAGAGATTATTTTCATGCTAAGAAATGTGGTTTGCTTGACTTGGTATTAATATGATGTTTGTAGTTTTACGGCTTCTTTGAAGCTGATGTTTAGTCGCAGACTAAACATAACAATCCTATAATTTGTATATTTATTATTGGTATTGTGATGAGGGAGACTAAGGACATCGGGGGGTGCAGCTGCCCCTTTAATAGCATTGTAAAAATAGTATCAATTTTATGCGAGTCAAAAGAGTGGTAAATATATATAGTAATGAAACCGAGGAATTGGTGG
>JANOFP010000203.1:0-7193 GCA_031413675.1 Bacteroidota bacterium | reverse complement strand
CAAATAAATCCAATTGCCATAACATAAATTGAATTGTTGTTCGCAAGCCCTGCAGCATTTAATTGCTCTTCATTGAAGGAAGCAAAAAGATATTCTGTAGATTTTCTCACTGCTTTAAATTCTTCAATTAAATCATTCCAGTTTCGGCCAGCACTGTTAGATGCAATTGCCCAATCATTTTCTTCAAAACCGGGAAGTTTGTTTGGATCTTTCCTGGAAAAAGATAATGCACGGTACGCAAACACTCTTTCTGAGTCAATCATATGTTGAAGCAATTCTTTCAAAGTCCATTTACCCGGGGCATAAGCATAATTCTGTTTGGATTCAGGAATTGAGTCTAAAAACCGGAATAGATTTTTTGTTTCATTTGCAAAAGCATTTACTAAATCATCTTCCTTCACCAAACCGATATACTTGTAATAAAATTGAGGAACTCTGGTTAAATCGGGACGTGGCATAATTATTTTAGATTTTATTTTCAATAAATTCGACATCAAGGTAACCAAAAAATAAATTAATGAAAAAAAACGATGACTATTCAAAACAGCTTAAAAAAATAATCACTTACATTTGAATAACTAAAAAACCACTGCATGAATTTTAACCGCAATGTCCTTACCCTGGACGAATTTACGATTAACCAGCTTCGGCAGTTTCCGCAGGCAACTGGAGAACTTAGCAGGTTACTTCGAGATATTGGGCTTGCAGCAAAACGTGTAAATGTAGAAGTGAATAAAGCGGGGCTTGTAGATATACTGGGTGATATGGGAAGTGTAAACGTTCAGGGTGAAGATGTAAAAAAACTGGATGTTTATGCCAACAATCAATTTATGGGTGTTTTGAAACATGGCATCAGTTGCGCCGGAATAGCGAGTGAAGAGCTAGATGATTTTATTGCCTTTGATGATGAGGTAAGTTGCAATTCAAAATATGTATGTCTTTTTGATCCGCTGGATGGAAGTGGGAATATTGATGTGAATGTTTCTATCGGTACCATTTTCGCAGTGTACCGCCGCAAGTCAGAAAAAGGAACGATGGTGGGCCTTGAAGATTTTTTACAACCGGGTACAGAGCAGGTTGCTGCCGGATATATTGTTTATGGGTCCAGTACAATGTTGGTATATGCAACAAGGCGAGGTGTAAACGGTTTTACTTTGGACCCTTCCATCGGAGAATTTTGTTTAAGTCATCCCGATATTAAATGCCCTGAAAATGGAAAAATATATTCAGTAAATCATGGCAATTTTTTTCTTTATAATAAAGGGGTAAAAAAATATATTGATATCTGCCAGCATAAAACAAAAAAAGATGGAGGTCCATACACACAACGTTATGTTGGAAGCATGGTAGCAGATGTACATCGCAATTTGATTAAAGGTGGAATATTTATGTATCCCGCTACCACCGATAAACCAAAAGGCAAATTGCGTTTGTTGTATGAATGCAATCCGTTTGCTTTTATTATGGAAGTGGCGGGTGGCAAAGCAACCAATGGTACGCAACGCATTTTAGATATTCAACCAACCGAACTTCATCAGCGGTCTGCATTATTTATAGGAAGTAAAATGATGATGGAAGAATTAGAAAGTCAATTAACCGATTAGTGGATAAGCTGATAAATTAATTTGCTTACAATTGTTTCCATACTTATTTCCTTTCTGGGAGTCTGAATTATTCAACAATATAAATTTGTGTAAACGGTGGCTATAAACATAATCAATTACGAAAGCAAGTACCAACCCGATTTTAAAAGTATGAATCTTGAATGGTTAGATAAATACAATCTTACCGAGAGTCATGATTTGGAAATTCTCAATGACCCGGATGGAACAGTAATTGACCGGGGTGGTTGCATCTTTCTTGCAATGGATGAAAATAAGGTGATAGGTACAGCAGGTTTATGGAAGGAAAGCGAAGCGGAATATGAATTAATAAAGATGTTCGTTGATACAGCCTATCGTGGCAGAGGCATCAGCAAACTCTTATTAGATAAATGTATTAACGAAGCAAAACAATTGGGCGCAAAGAAAATATTTCTCTATTCCAACAGCCAGTTAAAAACGGCTATTCAATTGTATTCAATATATGGATTTGAGCATATTCCAGTGGTCAACGCACCTTTTTTAACAGCCGATATTAAAATGGAATTATCTTTATCACTCAATTTGTAAATATGTCCAGCACAATTATATCAGTAAAGAATTTGGTAAAAAACTATGGAAGCTTTCAGGCTGTAAAAGGAATTTCATTTGATGTACAACAAGGCGAAATATTTGGATTGCTGGGCCCAAATGGTGCTGGAAAAACAACAACACTCGAAATAATAGAAACACTACGCACCAAAACAAGTGGTGAGGTAATCGTAGATGGAATGGATCTGGATAAACAACCCGGTGGTATAAAAAAAATAATTGGTGTTCAGTTGCAGGCAAGTGGTTATTATCCCGGTTTGAATTTGTTACAACTGATTGACCTCTTCAATGGATTGTATAATAAAAAAGTGGATGGCATTGAGCTGCTGGATATGGTAAACCTGCGGGACAAAGCAAAATCAAAATTGAAAGAATTAAGTGGCGGGCAAAAACAACGGTTCTCAGTTGCAACAACATTAATCAATGATCCGAAAATTATTTTTTTAGATGAGCCAACAACCGGATTGGATCCCCAGGCAAGAAGAAGTTTATGGGAGCTGGTAAAACTGATTCGGGAAAAAGGAACCACGGTCATCATCACTACTCACTATATGGATGAAGCAGAACAATTGTGTGACCGGGTGGCAATCATAGATGCGGGAAAAATAATTTCACTCAATACGCCTGATAAAATGATAGACGAGCTGATCAATTCAGGTTTTGAAAGACCAAAAGAAATGAAGATGGCAAATCTTGAAGATGTGTTTATTCATTTAACCGGACATATGCTTCGTGAGTAATAGTAATCGAGAACTGATTTTTAAAAAATTTAAATAACCGAATATGAGTTCGATCACAACGATAGATCCACGTTATCCAATCGGCAACTATGCCCCACAACCCTTTTCGATTGAGCAAAAAATAGAATGGATGGCCGATATTAAATTTCTGCCTTTACAGTTGGAGAATGCCGTATTGAATTTGGATGAAGCACAGTTACTCACTCCGTACCGGGATGGCGGCTGGACAGTGCAGCAGTTAGTACATCATGTGGCAGATAGTCATATGAATGCGTATTGCCGGTTCAAATTGGGATTGACAGAGGAAAATCCAACTATAAAACCGTATGATGAAAAAAAGTGGGCTGAGTTAAATGATACATATAAAACGCCAATCAATATTTCACTCACGTTGTTACATGCGTTGCATATTCGTTGGAATGAAGTACTGAAACAGATAACAGATGATGAATGGAATAATCATACGGTCTATCATCCGGGGAGTAAAAAAACAATGCGGCTGTGGTTTTTGTTAGGTATGTATGCATGGCATGGCAAACATCATGTGGCACATATAACATCTTTAAGAGAAAGAATGCGTTGGATGTAAGAATAAAATATAAAAAAATCAGAGTCCTTCTTAAAATCTCCAATCTGCAGTTTGCAATTAGCCCATCACCTTTTTCATAGTAGCCCCAATATCCGCCGGGCTCACCGCAACATGGATTCCACATTCACTCATTATTTTCATTTTTGCAGCTGCTGTATCATCAGCGCCACCAACTATAGCACCGGCATGGCCCATACGGCGACCAGGAGGTGCAGTTTGTCCTGCTATAAAACCAACAACCGGTTTTTTATTACCAGTTGCTTTTATCCAATAGGCAGCCTCTGCTTCCATACCACCACCTATTTCACCAATCATTACAATCGCATCTGTATCGGGATCGTTCATAAATAATTCAACTGCTTCTTTTGTAGTGGTACCAATAATCGGGTCACCACCAATACCAACTGCAGTAGAAATACCAAGACCCGCTTTTGCAACCTGGTCAGCAGCTTCATACGTAAGCGTACCACTTTTTGAAACAATACCAATTCTTCCTTTTATAAAAACAAAACCAGGCATGATTCCTACTTTACATTCATCTGCTGTTATTACACCGGGGCAGTTGGGCCCGACAAGTCTTGTCCGCAGGATGCTGGGCATGTCTTTTCCTTGCAAATAATTTTTCACTTTCACCATATCCTGCACCGGAATTCCTTCCGTAATGCAAACAACTAAACCAATACCAGCATCTGCCGCTTCCATTATTGCATCGGCAGCAAAAGCCGGTGGTACAAAAATGATACTCACATCAGCACCGGTATTTTTTACACAATCAGCTACGGTATTAAAAACCGGTTTATCTAAATGGGTACTGCCGCCCTTACCCGGCGTTACGCCACCAACCACATTGGTTCCGTATTCAATCATCTGTGTGGCATGAAATGTTCCCTCGCTGCCGGTAAAACCCTGTACTAAAATTTTAGAATTTTTATTAACAAGTATGCTCATAAGTCTTTTTGTTGTTGCGCAAAAATAGGGGATTTAATTTTTTGCCTGTCCACCAAAGCATTATATGTTTTACTGTTTATATAAAAATAAATGCGTAGGTGTTGGTACCGGGCTAAATTGCTACTATGATCGTCCCTTGCGTCGCACTCTTGTACGTTTGGTAATTCTGTTCAACATTGACGGACTCACTATAAACCGGGTCTGATTCTTTCTTTTTATTTTTTGTTGCAGTAGATAAATATCATGTCGTCAACCGATTTGTCACCAAGTTGTTTTGCTTTTTTTAAGTCAGCACACGCATCGGTTGTTTGTTCCTTTGTCAGCTGAATGTTTCCTTTTTTTGTCAACAGATTTATTTTTGAAACGCCTCTGTTAGCATATGCTTCCATATAATCAGGGTTTAACTCTATAGCTTTGTCATAATCTTTAATTGAACCTTCGCTATTCATTAACATGCCTTCTGCTGCGCCCCTGTTGAAATAAAGTTCCGGATCATTGGGGGTAAGTGTAATAATTTTATCATAGTATTTTATTGATTCATCATAATTTCCTTTTTGGTATTCAATTTTGGCTAAATAATAGAGAGCAGCTTCCCCTTGTTCACCAATACTGTCTTTCGTTAGAATAAGAAGGAAATCTTTCTTAGCTCCATCAAGATCTTTTAAATATGCCTTTGTCTTACCTCTATCTGTGTATGATGCAAGGTCTGTTGGGTCAAGATCTATTGCCTTGTCAAGATCTGGTATGGAATTTTTGTAGTCTCCGAGTCCGTTATATGAAAATGCCCGGTAGATGTAACAAAATTTTTTCAGTTGGTCGTCAGTTGCCTTTTTCAAAACATCTGAAAATGTCTCAATAGCTTTTTTATAGTTCTCCGATTGCAGAAGTTTAACTCCTTTGTCAAAGTCACTTTTTAACTCTGCCTGACCGTAACCGAACTGCACTAACAGTCCGAAAAAAAGTATCATAATTATTTTGTGCATGGCCGTCAATTAGTTTTGATTGTAACACATAAATATACGCAGTTGAATATTAAATTTTACACCGTTGTTGGTGTTAAAAATTTAGTTGTTGCTGGTTTAAACCTCAACACCAACAACACGAATCTATGGAAAGTTTCTATATCGGGGTTGTGGTGAGAAACTTTTATTTGAATAGGTTAAATTAAAAATACATCCACAACGAAGTAAAGATACCAGCAACGCCAAAAATTATAATATCTTCATCCATCTGTTTATTATTAAATATCGGGTTTATGAATTTTATAAAAAACATTTTCCTTTCTTTTTCCCTTTTTTTTCTTTCCTCTTGTTTAATGAACAGGCAAAGACAGGTTTGGCTGGGTGCATTGCAACAAACACATAATTCCGATACAGGAGAAGTGGTAAGAGTCTATTTTGACAAGATGGGTAATTTATATCCTGATAAAAAACAATTTATCCCTTACAAAAATTTCTTTGATGTTAAAAATGGGAAAAAAACAATTGCTGAAAAATTAAGGAACGGTAATCTCGAAGAATTTTATATAACCAATCCCAACAAACTAAAAGAACTCTCATCTTTTTATAATTTAACAGGCAGTTCAATTTCGTCTGCTAAAGATTCTTTTTATGCAGTGCAGCAGTTAATCAGGAATAAAATAATTGAGCGATTGGATTTTAAAAAAAACAGTAATGATTCCAAATCTGTTGTGGTGATGATTCATGGGTTTAATGATACGGATCCAACAGGCGATTATCAATTGGTACGGGATGCAATCAGGGATAATGGTTATGAAAAAGGGCATCTCATTTATCTTGAAGTTTACTGGGATGGATTGACAACCAACCAGGGCAACCCTATTTATGAAAATATCTGGACCCGGGCACTTCAAAATTCAGCTTATGTTTCTTTGGGGTTGCGGCAAATATTATCAAGTATTGATAAAGCAAGTAATATCCGGATTATTACACATAGCCTTGGCGCAAACATTGGAACCGGGGCTTTATTTAATACATCAACTAAATGGAAGCAGAATGGATTTAGAAAAGTAGGAAAAAAATTGGGCCATCATTATGGTATAGATTATTTTGATGTTCAGAAAACATTAGTGACACCTGCGGGTAATACCCGTATTGGAATGATTGCACCGGCTATTCCCGGTTACAATACGTTTATCGATTTTAATAACCGAAACCCCGTAATAAATATATCCGAAAATAATATCAATAAAATAGTGGTTGGTTACAACGTGAATGATTTTGCAGTAACCAAACGATTTCTTGGAAAAGATCTGGCCCGCTATTTTGGTTCCACTTCACTGGGTTGTAATATTGAACGAAAAGGAATTGCTGAACTAGAAAGGACTACAGCCATCTTAATAAAAAATGGATACAGTACTGAAATGGTAAGCCAATTACTCAGGCCGGTTAATTTCAGTATTCATGAAAGAAATAAAAAAGATGAAGAACACGGGTTGTATTACTATCTACTAAATAAAGAGAAGTTAAAAGATTTTTTTAAAGAGTTATTTGAGTAAAATATTTGCGAGTAGTAGTTTTTATTTACACACCGATTCTCTTTACTCATCTTTCAATTCATTTATAACCTTTTTTATTGCTTCTCCGGCGAATCCACCTCAAACATATTCCCGTTATCTTCTTTCTTTTTTATACCAAAATTATAACGGAAGTTTATTCCAAATCTTCTGGTATCATTTTGACGCAAGCCATAAGCATTTATAGA
>JANOFP010000202.1:0-1554 GCA_031413675.1 Bacteroidota bacterium | reverse complement strand
TTTTCCTTTTTATACTTCGCGGCTTGGCATAAGGGCAAAAGATATTTTGGAATTTTATGTGGATCGGATCGAAGGTTATGAAAGCAAGTTTCAACTGAAAATGTTGCATATCTTTTTAAACAAAGGCATTAAAGATGATATTTATTATTGGAGCGAATTGAATAAAATAATTAATCTCTATTGTCAGTTAAAAAAGATTTGCCCGGAACTGGATAGTATAAATATTGGCGGTGGCTTTCCGATAAAACATTCTCTGGGTTTTGAATACGACTATCAGTTTATGATAAATGAAATTGTTAGAAATATTAAAGTGGCATGTAAACGGGCCAAGGTTCCGATGCCGCATATTTTTACAGAGTTTGGCAGTTTTACAGTTGGAGAAAGCATGGCACATATCTATAGTGTAATAGCTCAAAAGAATCAGAATGACCGGGAAACATGGTATATGATTGATTCGTCTTTCATTACCACCTTACCGGATACTTGGGGTATTGGAGAAAAATTTTTAATGCTGCCGGTGAATAAATGGGATAAAGAATATCAACGTGTGGTATTGGGCGGATTGACCTGCGACAGTCATGATTATTACGATAGCGAAGAACATATCAATGAAGTATTTCTCCCAAAAGTTGATAATGAAGAACCTTTATATGTAGGATTTTTTCATACGGGTGCATATCAGGATCAGATTAGTGGTTATGGTGGAATTAAACATTGTTTAATTCCTTCTCCAAAACATGTGATAATTGGGTATGATAAAAACGGAAAATTGACAGACTGGTTATATGCAAAACAACAAACGGCTCAAAGTATGTTAAAGATACTTGGCTACGGAGGTCGGTAATAAAAATAAAGAAACCCTTTCTTTTAACTGAAATATTTTCGTCGAACCGGCGACTTGTAAATCTGTTTTGGAAAGGGTTTGGTATTTTAAATATTCTTTTTCTAATCTGACTTTAAATTTTAGTAATTAATTTTTGGTTATAACATTTACAACTTGCAGCAGATGCGATTAATGTCATTAGTATTGCCGCTTGTAAAAATTTTGCAGCTTTCATAGCCGGGATATTTACATTTATACTTCAATTATTTTGCCGCAACCTTTTAAAATTATTTTTATGAAGAAGATTTTATTTTTATTAACGTTCATCCTGTTTTGTGTTTTCGCAAAATCGCAAACAACAGAAGACTCCGTAAAGGCAACTGTAAATAATATGTTTATCGGGATGCAAAATGCAGATACATTATTATTGAAAAGCACATTTGCCGATGGTGCAATATTTCAAACGATTGCTCGGGATAAAGAAGGAAATACGATGGTAAGAACTGAAGCAGTTCAGGGATTTATTGATTATGTAGGGAAACAAACCAAAGGTGAAACAGATGAAAGAATAACTTTTGGCTCTATAAAAATTGACGGAGCTCTTGCCAGTGTATGGACACCTTATAATTTTTATGTTGGAGGCAAATTCATTCATTGTGGAGCAAATTCATTTCAACTGGTAAAAATTAAAGGGGCTTGGAAAATTCAATACCTGATTGATACAAGAAGAA
>JANOFP010000201.1:0-15201 GCA_031413675.1 Bacteroidota bacterium | reverse complement strand
CCCTTGATGCCATCTACGCCGATCAGGCGCGTGGCGAGGGCGGCGTCGAGCGGTTCTCCGAAGTTGACTCGCAATGGATCGTGCGTGCCGGCATTCGGTAATTGAAAAGACCAGCGGGAGGGCTCGACGGGATCGCGGTCTTCGGCGCAGTTTTATTAAATTGGAGCGCAGACCCCTCAAATTGGAAAGGAATTTAACAAAAGCCACTTTAAACAGACCCTTTTAGGCGCAACCATCTTGCTAATTCATTTCATCTAAGTTTTCGGATCTATCAAATTTGATTATATCCTTACCTCAAGCAAAAATTTTTCTTTTATGAAAAAAGTATTTCTCACAACTTTAATCTTTACAGGTGTTTCATTTTTCTCAAATGCTCAGCCCGTAAAATCTCAATTGACAGCTAAAATAAAAACACCAACCGTAGGATGTGAGGATTGTAAAAAACGGATAGAAACCTACCTGCTCCGCTATGATGGGGTAGCCACAATAAATGTGAACTGGAGGGCAAAAAATACGACTATAAAATATCTGACCGACCGAACAAATATTGAGGAATTAAAAACGGCTATTGCCAATATTGGCTACGATGCCGATGATATTCCGGCAAACCCGGAGTATTATAAAATGCTACCAAAGCAATGTAAGAAACCAGAAGATGGGGGACCAACAAAAGCACCCAATATTCATAAGGCCCCACCACCACCTCCGCCAGTTTCAAATCCGCCACAACAATAATTTTTTTTTGGAATATGCCAGGGAGAATCGATTTCGGTTCTCCTTTTTTTATTTCCCAAAAACAGTAATGAGCTTCAAAAAGAATTGATAAGCCTGCCTTAATTGTTGACAGATCCTTCAATTTAATACGATCCGTTTTTTGAAAAGGATCGGAGAGTGGCTACCAACATTTATAAATATAGGTCCAAAAAATAAATCTAATTTTTAAACTAGTATGGTTAGCTTTTTTCTAGTTTAATTTAATTAAAAATGGAACTCATCAGTGTAGATTTAAATAACTGTCTAAAATGCTTGATTTCAATATTTTTAAATATGGTGATGTCTTATTAATATTCGAATATTTTAATTATTAAGTAGTGAAATATGCCATAATTATATTTTTTATAAATTTTAAATATATTTTTCATTCTTAAATATTGAAAATCAATTAATAATTATAGATGATGGTTTATTTGGTTTTAAATAAGTTTTGAATGAAAATAATCCTCATTAATATTTAGATTAAAATTTATTTGAATGAAAATTATAGTTCAGGAAACAGTGAAAATTTTCAGAATAATTTGTTTGAAATTGGAGGTGTTCTATTTTTGAAATGAACTTTTTGGTCCTCAGTTTTCTTTGCCTTCTCAGCCCCGTCATTTCTGTAATTATACGAGCTGTTTAGTAATCTGAAATTCTTTTCATACTTTGAGAATCTTTTCAAGGACTCTGGATAAAATGACACGATTAACTCTGCTTTGTACCCTTTATTTCTGTGCCTTTTCGGGTCAGAAAATCTGTGCTCAAGACTTTTCCAATAAGGGGAAAGATTTTTGGGTGGCATATGGTTATCATGAACGAATGAATAACAATGCTACACCCGGCGGTTCTCAGGAAATGGTACTATATTTTGCTACTGAAGCTTTAACTACAATAACAGTTACAATTCCAGGTTTAGGTTACACAATTACATATCCCAATATTCCTGCTAATACAGTTTTTACATCGGCCCCATTGCCAAAATCCGGGGCTCAGGACGCAAGGTTAATTACTGAAACAGGATCACCAGAAAATAAGGGGATTCATATTGTGAGTGATAAACCGATTGTTGCTTATGCTCATATTTACAATGCAAGTGTATCTGGAGCTACAATTTTATTCCCAACAAATACTTTAGGCAAAGAGTATTATTCAATCAACTTTGATAATATTTCAAATACAAATAATGCGAATTGCTGGTTTTATGTTGTAGCATGTGATACGGGTACTACTACAATTGAAATAACTCCAAATGCGAATACGCTAACAAAACCGGGTGGTACAACATTTACAGTAAATCTTACCCAGGGGCAGGTATTTAATATGATGGGGCAGTATTTTGGAAGTTCAGGGGTTGATTTGACGGGTTCAAAAATTCAAAGTATTGATGTAGGTAATGGATGTAAGAGGATTGCTGTTTTTTCAGGAAGTGGAAGAATTAGTCTGACATGTAATGGTAGTTCAAGTTCATCAGATAATTATATGGTTCAGGCTTTTCCGAAAACTGCCTGGGGAAAGCGATTTTTAACCGCTCCTACGGGTGGTACAAGTCCCAATAATTTCTTCAGAATATGTGTTTCAGATCCTACTACAATTGTAAGATTGAATGGAGTTGTACTACCTGGTCCACCGGTTGGAAATTTTTATTACCAAATTGGACCAACCGCTACACCTAATTTTATAGAAGCTGATAAGCCAATTACTGTTGCTCAATATCTGACTTCTCAAGGTGCATGTGGTAATGGGAATCCGGGTGATCCTGAAGTAATTTATTTAAGCCCGGTTGAACAAAATATAAACAAAGTACTTTGGAATGCCACTGGCAATTTTAATATTTTGCAGCATTATATAAATGCCATTGTTCCAAATACTGGTACAGCAATCAGTTCATTTAGATTAGACGGAATACCTGTCTCTCCCTTATCTTTTATTCCACATCCTCAGGCACCCGGTTATTCTTATCTGGTACAAGGTGTTTCTGCAGGTCAACATACTCTTCAATCTGATTCTGGATTTAATGGAATTGCCTATGGCTACGGCAATGCAGAATCTTACGGTTATAATGCCGGAACTAATATTAAAGATCTGTTTCAATTTGTTACCATTCGTGGCGAGCATGCCACAGTAAATTTTCCAACTGCTTGTAAAAATTCACCATTCATTTTTTCAATGGTTTTTCCATATCAGCCTACCAGTATTCAATGGCAGTTTAATGGATTGTTTCCGAATGTAACAATTGCTACACCTGTTCCTGATTCAAGTTGGGTAGTTGCTGGTAAAACTTTATACCGGTATAGGTTACCTACACCGTATACTATATCAACAATTGGCACATACCCAATTCGAATCGTGGCTACCAATCCAACGCCAGATGGATGTGGTAATACACAAGAAATAGATTTTGACTTGCAGGTTTTTGCTAACCCAATTGCTGAATTTAATTTTACAACGGATGGCTGTCTTACCAACCCTGTTTCATTTCAGGATAATGCTCAGAATACACAAAGCCGTCCTGTAATTAAATATTGGTGGGATTTCGCAGATGCATCAACAAGTAATATCGCAAACCCTACTCATACTTATACTGCACCGGGAACATATAATGTCAGACATGTTATATTAACTGATGTTGGATGTATTTCTGATACATTGATTCATCCGGTTGCAATAAGTAATCCACCTGTCGCATTATTTACTGTTGCTCCGGTTAAATGTGCTGGCAAACCTGTAACATTTACAAATGCATCAACTGTACCGCCCGGCAACACACTTACTCAATGGCAATGGGATTTTGGTGATGGAAATACGCTGAATGCGTCAACAGGTATTGCACAAACCCATACGTATGCCCTTGCTGGGAATTATATTGTAACATTAAAAGTAATTACATCAACAGGCTGTCAGAGTTTATTATTTTCATTATTGGTAACGATTAATGTAAATCCGGTTGCTGGTTTTAATTTCCCTAATATTTGTTTACCGGTTGGTGCCGCTCAATTTACCAATACAACTGTAATCAGTGATGGTACATTACCAACTGTAACGTATAATTGGAATTTTGGAGATGCAACTACATCTACCCAAACAAATCCTTTACATAACTATTCCGGCATCGGACCTTATACAGTTACATTAAATGCTACTTCTTCTAATGGTTGTATTGACGATTCAATACGATCTGTAAATACAATTTATGCAAGACCTACGGCAGCATTTACGGTTGATAGTATTGAAAGTTGTATGGGCGGCACTTTAAATTTTACAGATATAAGTACGGCTGCCGGCAGTACGATTACTCAATGGTTTTGGGATTTTGGCGATGCTACCACATCAACAATCAAAAATCCGAATAAGCAATATGCTGCTCCGGGAAATTATACCGTAAGACTTTGGACTAATTCTGCAATTGGTTGCAGAAGCGATACAATGACTTTGCCTGTAACAGTTTTACAATTACCATCCGTAAGTTTTACAAACGCAACACCTGTTTGTCAGTTTGGAAATTTGAATCTTACTTCTACTTCAATTCCTGTCGCCGGCGTATTTACGCAATATGCCTGGACTGTAAATGGAACATCAACTGGTGGCAATAACGTTTCGATAAATTATACACCAACAACTTCAGGTGCTCATGTCGTTAATTTAACTGTATTAACAAATAAAGGATGCACTAATCAGGTTTCAAGATCGGTTACAGTAAATCCAAAACCAGTTGCTGCATTTAATTTTCCCAATATTTGTTTGCCGGTTGGTGCTGCTCAGTTTACAAATACCACTTCAATAAGCGATGGTACACTTCCACAGATGACATATCAATGGAATTTTGGTGATGCAACTTCTTCTACTCAAACAAATCCGTTACATAATTATTCTGGTGCAGGTCCATTTACGGTTACATTAACGGCTACATCCAACAATGGCTGTATTGATGATAGTATTAGAATTGTAAATACAATTTATCCAGAACCTCAGGCTGCATTTACTTCGGCTCCTGAAGTTTGTTTGGGAAATGCAATTAGTTTTACAGATGGAAGTACTGCAGCAAATGCAATCGTAAATTTATGGCAATGGAATTTTGGCGATGGTAATACTTCTGCATTACAAAATCCATCACATACTTATGCAACGGCTGGAACATATACCGTAACATTGAGAGTCGGTACAAACAAAGGTTGTCAAACAGTTGGATTAATAGCTTCAAGAACGGTTATTGTAAACCCATTACCAACTGCAGATTTTAATACGTCTGCTCCCGTATGCGAAACAAGAGATATAACTTTTACAAATTTATCGGTGGCGAATGCTGGCAATCTAATTACCTGGCGCTGGAATTTTGGTGATGGAAATTCTTCTACATTAAATTCTGTAGCACCCTTTACTCATAATTTTTCTGTTGCGGGAAATTATCCTGTTACATTACAAGTTGTAACTGATAAAGGATGTATAAGTCCAATTCTTTCCAGAAATTTAATAATAAATAGCAGGCCAAAAGCAGGATTTATTTCACCAGAAATTTGTTTAACAGATCCATTCGCACCTTTTATTGATACAAGCAGGATTGCTTCTGGAACAATTACAGGTTGGAGTTGGAACTTTGGGGATCTAAATGCAAATGCCGGAAATCCGAATACTTCAACATTACAAAATCCATTGCATAGATATACAGTTACTGGTTCTTATACAGCAACTCTTGTTTCTACATCTGCCTTAGGTTGTAAGGATTCAATTGCACAGACATTCACTGTAAATGGTTCAATACCTGTTGCAGGCTTTACTTTAAATAATTCTTCTGCACTTTGCAGTAACACAGATGTAACTATAAAAGACGCATCTACTGTTGACTTTGGAAATCTTGTGAAAGTTGAAATCTATTGGGATTTTGCAAACGATCCTACTATTAAAACTGTTGATGATCTTCCTACGCCAGGAAAATTATATGCACATGCTTATCCTGAATTTGGTACGCCATTTACTAAAACCTATTCGATAAGATATGTTGCATATTCAGGGATTAATTGTGTAAATACATTTACCAGAACTGTTACGGTACTTGCAACGCCTGCGGTCAGCTTCACTCCTGTGAATCCGGTATGTGATAATATTCCTTCATTCAATATTTCCCAGGCTGGAATTACGAACGGATTACCAGGCAATGGAGTATTCACAGGAACCGGGGTTTCAAGTTCAGGTGTATTTAATCCTTCTATTGCTGCAACTGGCCTTCATACAATCACCTATACGTATACCGGAAATAATGGATGTGTAAATGCTGCATCTCAAATAATCAGGGTAAATCCTTCTCCCAAAACAAATGCTGGACCAGATAAAGTTGTATTGGAGGGAGGGGTTGTTTTATTAACTCCGGTATTATTTGCAGGGTTTTCAGTTACGTATTTATGGTCTCCGGCTACTTATTTAGATAATCCAATATTACCGGCAGCCACCGTACAGCAACCGCTAGACGATATTACATATACATTACGAATTACAACCGATCAAAGATGCTTTGATGAAGATCAGGTTTTTGTAAAAGTGTTGAAAAAACCGGATGTGCCAAATGCTTTTTCTCCAAATGGAGATGGAGTGCATGATACCTGGAATATAGAATATCTTGAATCGTATCCAGGTGCAGTAATCGATGTTTACAATCGTTATGGGCAATTGGTTTATCATTCGATTAATTATCCTATTCCATGGAATGGAAAAATTAGTGGAAAGGATGCGCCGATTGGAACTTATTATTATATCATTGATCCTAAGAATGGACGTAAACCAGTTACGGGATTTGTAGATTTAGTACGTTAATATATGTGAGTTATGAAAAAGACTTTGCTTACATTGATAATTGTGAGTTGCATACACACTGTTTTTGCACAACAGCGTCCACATTATACTCAGTATATACTTAATCAGTATATCATCAATCCTGCATTGAGTGGAATAGAAAATTATACTGATTTAAAAATTAGTGGCCGGGATCAATGGGTAGGTTTTAACGGTGCACCCCGTACAGTTTATTTATCTGTACACACCCCGGTTGGAAAAAATGACTTAAGAACGAATGCAACTTCTTACAGTATACCTGGACAAAATCCGAGAGGCCAGGCTTATTGGGAAAGTTATACAGCTGCCGAACCACATCATGGAGTTGGTTTAACTTTTATTAATGATCAAACCGGTAATCTCAGCCATTTTACAGCCAATGCTACTTATGCGTATCATTTAGGATTGGGACCCAGAACAAATCTTTCTGCTGGATTTTCTGCTGGCGTAAGCGTTCATACTTTTAATGCAGACAAAGCAAATTTTGGTGGTGGTGCATCAGACCCGGTTGTAGGAAATATCCGAAATCAGTTTAATAAATTAAAACCGGATATGGGTGCGGGATTATGGCTTTATTCCTCTGATTATTTTATTGGGTTATCTGCACAACAAGTAATACCTCAGAAGCTCTCTTTTATTGATGATGCCACATTTGAAACGAAAGGAAGATTGATACCGCATGTATTTCTTACAGCAGGCTATCGCTTTTTACTGGGGGAGGATGTGAATGCAATTCCATCGGTGATGTTTAAATACATTAATGGCGTTTTTAAAAATAATTACCAGGGCGAATTAAATTTGAAAATGCAATACCGCGATTTATTTTGGGTAGGGGGAAGCTATCGTCAGTTTGATGGCTATGCAGCCATGCTGGGGTTGAATGTTGGCAATACATTTAATATCGGTTATTCTTATGATTTTACGAAAACACCAATCAATACCTACAGCCGGGGTACACATGAGCTGATGATTGGGTTTTTAATTGGCAATCGATACAGTGAGAAATGTCCCAGATGTTTGTAGAAGTTATAAACGGATAATTTTCTTTTCCTTCAAAGCCCTGAGCTTATTCAGCGAGACGTCAACGTTCTTTTTTGAAGCATCTAATTCTGATATTGTTATTTCAGAATCCGGAATACCTTTTAATCCTTCAGCATTCAATTGTTTTTTAGCATTCATAATATTGTTTAATGCAGTGGTATAAACAGATTTTAAACTGTCAATTTTTATTTCTGCAAGTGCATTATTTGTACGGGCATTAATATAATCCCAGTTCAGTTGATCGTAAGATGTACGGAGTTTGGCTTCTAATTTTTTAAAATCAATCGAAGCAATTTGCTGATCATAGAATTTCTTTAAATCCTTTTTTTCAAATTCAGTCATTGCATCTGCAATGGTTTTATTTACTTCTTTCCAATTTATTTCCTGAATTATTTTCTTAGACGCATCCACTGCTTTCATTACCTGCATTTCTTTTTCTGCATCTAATTTCTCATCAGCAACGGGTATTGAGAAATTTACAGGTGTAAAATCCGGATTGATTTTAATTTCTGGGTTAAAATCTGTTGATACATCACTGCGTTGCTCTTTTTGTGGCTGCCTGTTTTTTTCATTGGCAACAAAAGGAATTGCTACCGTTGCTTCTTTTTTTATAGCTGCTGAGTTAAAATCCGTATTTTCTTTTTGTAAATAATTAAAGGGTGAAAATGTCAATGATTCTGTTGAGGGTTCATTGTTAACCGAATTTGAAAAAAGAAGCAGAAATAAGAATGTCGAGCATGCAATCCCGGTAAGCCAGGCAAAATTCTTTTTGAATGAATAAACATTTTCTGATGGTACCCCCATGATTTTTTTTATCCGGTTTAACAGTAATTCTTTTTTACCGGAAGCAGCCAGAGCCAATTGAACGGTTGCTAATTTCATTTGCTCTAATGCAAGCAAAGCAGAGGAGTAAGAGTAAGCGTTATACTGATATTGTAATACCCATTCATCACAATTTTTTTCACGTTCATCTTCTATTATTGAAACAAGGTTTCGGGTAAACGGGTTATAATAAAAAAAAGTTTTAATAACGACTATAAAAAAATTCAGCAAATAATCGTTACGTTTTATATGTACTAATTCATGGAGCAATACCGCTTCCATTTGATGTTCGGTTAAATTATTTACAGCAGCCAGCGGGATTAAGATCACCGGTTTCAAAAATCCAATCGTGATGGGGGAAGAAATATTTTCAGATATCCAAACCTGTACAGGTTTTTTAATCTCAAGTAATGAAACCATCTTTTTTACAAACAAACGCCATTCTATTTCAATCTTTTTAAGTTTTTTATTTCGTATCAGGATCACCTCTCTGATGTTTATAATAAAACGAATCACTGGTATTGCAAGCAGAGATAAATAAATTATAGAAGCATATGGAAGAAAAGCTGAAATAGAATCGTTAAATGAATAGTTGGTGCCATTAATTGTGAATAGGGTTGATGAAGTAGCTGGTGAACCAAATGCACTAATAAAACTGATAACTGTCCAAACACTTCCTGAAACAAGGACGATAAATGCCGTCTTTGCTTTTAATGCGCTGCCGGGTTTAAAAAGTAACACAAAAAACTTATAGAGTAGCCAAATCAAAGCCATTTGCCAGATGCTGTTAATGACAGCCCAGCCCAACGCATTTAAAAAATCAGATTGACTGATAGAAGGCATCTGTTAGTTTCTTTTCAGGTTATTAAGCAGTAGCTGAATTTTTTCAATCTCCTCGGGTGTAGCTTTATTTTCTCCCAAAGCCTGCAACACTAATTGTGTAGTAGAGCCACCAAACAAATTATCAATCATTTTATTCAGCAAACGTTTTTGTGTGTTTTCTCTGTTCACCGCACTTTGATAAACATGTGTTCTCAAACTTGCATCTCTTTTTACAATTCCCTTTTCATGCATAATCTGCATGAGCTTAAGGGTAGTGGTATAGCCAACATCTTTATGCTTTGCCAATTCTTCATGTACATCACGAACCGTTGCCGTTGTTTTTTTCCAAAGTACCTGCAATATTTCCAATTCGCTTTCTGTGGGTTTAATATACTTGGTTACAGACATAAAAAAGATTTATGCCCCGAATGTACGACTGAATTCGTATAAAAAACAAATCTTTTTTTCCAGATTAACCTTTTTTAACATTCCGCTGTATTGCATAACTATTGAAGAAAGTGCTACAGATAAAAAAGATAAATTTCTATTAATCAGATTAGATTTGCCGAATGGCATCTACGCTTATTACAAATATTAAGTCACTCGTAAACGTAAGAACAGAAAATAAACTTCTTCGCGGAAAAGAATTAGCCTTACTTCCTTCAATAGAAAATGCTTATTTAATTCTTGAAGATGGAATCATTGCTGAGTATGGTGCAATGAACAAATTACCAATTACCAATTCCCAATTCTATAAGACAATTGATGTATCAGACCAATTTGTACTTCCTGCCTGGTGCGACAGCCACACTCATCTTGTATTTGCTGCAAGCCGCGAGGATGAGTTTGTTGATAAAATAAAAGGATTAAGCTATGCGGAGATTGCAGTAAGAGGTGGAGGCATTTTAAATTCTGCTGCAAAACTCAATGCTATGAGTGATGATGCTCTTTTTAATCTTGCCTGGAAAAGATTAGATGAAATAAGTAAATCAGGTACCGGTGCAATTGAAATTAAAAGCGGATATGGTTTATCTGTTGCAGGTGAATTGAAAATGCTTCGGGTAATAAAAAAACTAAAAGAGAAATCGAACTTGCTGATAAAATCAACATTTCTTGGAGCACATACGTTTCCACTCGAATTTAAAGAAAATCATCAGGGCTATATTGATTTAATCCTTGAAGAAATGCTACCGGTGATAGCCAAAGAAAAATTAGCTGATTATATAGATGTGTTTTGCGAAACGGGATTTTTTTCACCTGAAGAAACGGCAACGATATGTAAAGCCGGTATGCGATATGGATTGAAACCAAAGATTCATGCTAATCAACTTAACTTATCGGGTGGAGTGGAAGTAGGAGTGAAGCTCGGTGCAATTTCAGTAGATCATTTAGAGACAATGAATGACGATGCAATAAAAGAACTTGCAAACTCAAAAACCATTGGAACTTTACTCCCAACCGCTGCCTATTTTTTACGAATTCCTTTTCAACCGGCAAGAAAATTAATTGATGCCGGCTGTGCAATTGCTTTGGCGACAGATTACAATCCCGGTTCATCACCTTCCGGAAATATGAATGTGGTTGTAAGTATGAGTTGTATACAAATGAAAATGCTACCCGAAGAAGCAATTAATGCTGCAACTATCAATGGGGCTTTTGCAATGGAATTGCAAAATGAAACCGGGAGTATAACTGTTGGAAAAAAAGCGAACCTGATTTTTACAAAACCAATCCCTTCGCTTGCTTATCTCCCGTATTCTTTTGGAAATAATTTAGTTCAACAGGTTATGATAAATGGCGAATTTGTAAAATAAAAAACTGTGTATAATTCTTTTGCCGATTAAATTTCTCTGGCATATTACAACAACATTTTCACTTAATTTCGCCCCTGATAGATTACTAATAAATGACGGAGAATTCACATCAACTGGCGGCTATTCTTTTTGCTGACATTGTAGGTTACACTTCTATGATGCAGGAAGATGAATTTGTTGCTGTTGAAAAAATAAACAGGTTTCGTGAAGTTTTGGAGCTTATTGCCGGAGAATTGAATGGCGAAATTATTCAATATTACGGCGATGGTTCTTTATTGCTTTTTCACAGCGCTACCGATGCTGTAGAGTTTGCGAAATTGCTTCAGGATGATTTACAGGAAGATCCAAAAGTGCCTGTAAGAATAGGGATACATATGGGCGATGTACTGAAGCAGAAAGGAAATGTATTTGGTGATGTGGTAAATATTGCCTCCCGCATTCAGGCTCTTGCTCCGGCAGGAGGTATTTATATTTCTGAAATGGTTTTCAGAAATATAGAAAATAAAAAAG
This sequence comes from Bacteroidota bacterium, assembly GCA_031413675.1. Classification (GTDB taxonomy): domain Bacteria; phylum Bacteroidota; class Bacteroidia; order Chitinophagales; family Chitinophagaceae; genus VBAR01. Next base: position 3,616 of record JANOFP010000201.1, on the reverse strand, counting down.
GACTCGAAGCCGGTTTTGTGAAAGAAGAAAACCTGAAAAATGTAAAAACTCCAATAAGTATTTATGAAGTACTTACAAGAAACAGTGAACCTGTTTATATTTCTCCACTGACAAAACATAGTGCAGAAAAAAATATTCCGGCAAATAGTATTGCTGTTTTGCCATTTGAAAATATGAGCAGTGATCAGGAACAGGAATATTTTAGCGATGGATTGACGGAAGATATCATTACGCAGCTTTCTAAAATAAAAGCATTGAAAGTGGTGTCCCGTACTTCGGTAATGCAGTATAAAAAAAATCCGATGCCGATGAAGGTTATCGGAAGAGAATTGGGAGTAGCTGCAATACTGGAAGGTAGTGTAAGGAGATTAGGCGATCATGTTCGTATTACAGCACAGTTGATCAATGCTTCAACAGACGAACATTTATGGGCAGAATCCTATGACCGTCCGGTAAAAGATCTTTTTACTATTCAGCGGGAAGTGGCTGCTGCAATTGCAACTATACTAAAAGCAAAAATTTCAAATAAAGAAAATCAGCAACTGGAAGAGACGCCTACTACTGATCTTCATGCTTATGACCTTTATTTGCGTGGAAGATTTTTAATTGAAAAAAGAAATAAGACGGATGTGCTGATGGCGAGAGAACTTTTTCAGCAAGCAGTTGATATCGATAAAACATTTGCAAATGCCTATTCGGGGCTGGCCGATACTTTTTTGTTAGCTTCATATCGCGGATATGATGATCCGGTAAAAATGCTTGTAGTTGCAAAAGGGCATATTGATAAAGCGTTGAAACTAGACCCTGATTCGGGAGAAACAAATGCCTCGCTTGGTTATTGGTATCACCAGTCTTTTGACTGGGAGAAAGCAGAAGTAACCTATCGCAGATCGATAGGATTGAATACAAATCAATCGAATGTTTATCTCTGGTTGGCATTGATACTGGAAGCGAAAGGCGAACTGGAAGAAGCTGCAAAAATATATACACAGGGAAGTGAATTAAATCAATTATGGATTTATTTAATTCAAAACAGGGTTCGTTCTTTAGCTAACAGCGGAAATCAAAATGAAGTAATAGCATTGCAGCGTAGTCTTATCGATAAATTTGCTCACGATGTATCGCTTCAGAAAGAAAGTTATGCTGACCTGTCCCGGCTTTATTGGTATTTTGGAAATAAAGAAGAAGCAATTAAAATGGCAATACGAAGTGGCAACCAGGGTTTGGTTGAATTTTACAGAAGCGGAGAAATAACAAGAATGTTTTTAGAAACAGAGGAAAAGTATAATAAATTAAAAGCAAGCGGTGAGTATATTTCTAATTTATGGATGGGGATTGATTATGCTAAAGCAGGGGCGAGGGAAAAAGCACTGACCTGTTTCAACCGGGCAATCGAATTAAAAGAACCGGCCATTACATTATTATTAGTGAGACACTATGATTTTTTAAAAATTAAATATCTGAATCTTGTACAGATAATCAGGAAGGTTAAAGCAATTCTGAATCTTTAATATAATTTTTGAAACTGTCAGAAGTAAATCATTTTTGTTGCCGAAAAAAATAATTTTCAGATACAATCATCTTTTCACGTTTTCAATAACAAAAGAAGGTTTGCAAAGACAAGGAACTCCTTGTCTTTGCAAACTGTAAAAAATATTTGAAGTGGAAATTAAATAACAATCACACTGTTGCTGCCACCAAATTCATTTGGTGCTACGGTATCAGCTTCTGGTTCGTTCAACCACTCTTGCTTATTTACGCGGTATTTAAATTCGTGTTTTGAATCTTTTGGTAAATTAACATCTGCACTGAAACTACCATCTTTCTTTTTACTCATAATGATTGATTTCTTCCAGTTACTGTTCAATCCTAATATTTCAATTGTTTCAGCATTCTCTACATTAAAAGAAAATTTTACTTTACAATAATCTTTTGTTTTGTAATACGTCTTTTGTACCATTTTTTAAATTTTAAATGAGCGGTTAATGTTCAGCTTGTCTTCTGAGTTATTGAAAACTCAAAAAAAACAGGTTATCGAATCTTAATACCCGCATTTGGTAAAAGTAACCCGGCTAATTGCATGCGTAATATTATTTTTAAATTACCAACGGTTGTTATAGCAGAATGAATGTTGATTTGCAAAAGTTATTCAGCATTCATTAAATAATGTGGATATTTATTGATGAAATAATTTGGTTGATCTGTTTTTTTAATTTCGGGGTTAATAATTATTTAAAATGACTCAAAAACAAATTGGAATTTTTTCGTTGCCGGTTCTTGTTGGCTCACTTGGTTTTTTTGTTGACATCTATGATCTTTTACTTTTTAGTATCGTTCGCAAATCAAGTTTCAGGGATTTGGGTGTTGCTGAAGATGCTATGAAAACGATTGGCGAAAATATTATCAGTTGGCAAATGATCGGATTGACAATTGGCGGAATACTCTGGGGTATGCTCGGAGATAAGAAAGGAAGAAAAAATGTATTATTTGGTTCTATCTTATTGTACTCCCTTGCCACAATTGCAAATGGTTTCGTTACCGATGTAAACCAATACACATGGCTACGCTTTATTGCCGGATTGGGATTAGCCGGCGAATTAGGTGCAAGCATTACACTCACCAGCGAATTACTGCCAAAGGAAAAAAGAGGTATTGCTGCTACGATAATTGCAACAAGCGGGGTTATGGGAACTATCACTGCTTATTTTGTTTATAACCTGAGTGGGCAGGACTGGCGGCTCTGTTATTTTATTGGCGGTGGAATGGGTTTGGCTTTATTATTTTTACGGGTACGGGTTTTGGAAAGTGGTATGTATGATAAAGTAAAAACATCAACCGTTCAATTAGGTAATTTTTTAATGTTAATTACAAACCGAGAACGTTTTTTCCGATACTTGAGGTCAATTGTAATCGGATTGCCGGTTTGGTATGTAATTGGAATTTTAATAAGTTTCTCCGATGAATTTGCAACCCGCTTCGGAATAAAAAACTTTGATCAGCCAAAAGCATTAATGCTTCAGTATGTTGCTTTGGCTTTTGGTGATTTGGCTGCTGGCTTCATAAGCAATTTTATTAAAAGCCGGGAAAAAACATTGTTGTTGTATTATGGAATTCTTTCAACATTCATCTTTTTGTTTTTTGCACTAAAAGGTGGGGGTAGCGCAACCAATATGTATTTGCTTTGTATGGGACTTGGTTTTGGTTCCGGGCTTTCCGTTTTATACATTACCATGAGTGCAGAACAATTTGGGACGAACCTGCGGGCAACCGCTGCTATCTCTGTCCCGAATTTAGTCAGGGGTTTTTTGCCATTGATGATTTTATTATTTCAGTTTTTGAGAAACAAAATATTTATCGGCGATTATATCACCGCTGCATGGGTTACCGGGCTGATTGTAATTATTGCCGGTTTTATTTCTGCAGTATATACCAAAGAAACTTTTGGTAAAGATTTAAATTTTGTTGAAACATAAGTTAGTTGGATTGAAATTCCAAATAGTCGGTGGATTGACATTTCCGGGTATAAAAAGAAAGATCATACCATAAGAATCTTGCTTACCATATATAAAAAGAAACATTACTTCATCGGAGTCCTGTCTTGCCGAGGCTCTGCGAG